>NZ_CCBB010000001.1:3000000-3205355 GCF_000613185.1 Mycolicibacterium cosmeticum | reverse complement strand
CGAGATCATGGTGAACGCGAACACCAGGCCCGCGGAGGTGACCACCGATCCGGTACCGCCCATGGACCGGATGATGCCGGTGTTCAGCCCGGCATGGATCTCCTCCTTGAACCGGGACACCAACAACAGGTTGTAATCCGCGCCGACGGCCAACAGGATGATCACCGACATCGCCAGCACCATCCAGTGCAGGGGTGTGTTCAGCAGGTGCTGCCACAGCAACACCGAGATACCGAACGACGCCCCGAGCGACACCACCACCGTGCCGACGATCACCGCCGCGGCCACCACCGCGCGGGTGATGATCAGCATGATGATGAAGATCAGGCACAGCGAGGCGATGCCCGCGATGATGAGGTCGTAGTTCGCGCCCTCCTGCATGTCCTTGAAGGTGGCGGCGGTACCGGCCAGGTAGATCCTGGAACCCTCCAGCGGGGTGCCCTTGATCGCCTCCTTGGCGGCCTGCTTGATCGCCTCGATGTGCGAGATGCCCTCGGGGCTCATCGGGTCACCGTCGTGACTGATGATGAACCGCACCGATTTCCCGTCGGGCGACACGAAACTCTTCATGCCCCGCTTGAATTCGGGATTGTCGAAGGTTTCCGGCGGCAAATAGAACGAATCGTCGTTCTTGGCCGCGTCGAAGGCCTCGCCCATCGCCGACGAGTTGTCCTGCATCGCCGACATCTGATCCTGTATGCCCTTCTGGGTCTGATACATCGTCAGCATGTAGGTCTTCATGTTCTTCATCGTCGCGATCATCGACGGCATCAACGCCACCATCTGCGGCATCAACGTGTCCAGGCGCTCCATGTCCGGCATCAACTGCTGGATGTCGTCGGTCATGGTGTCGATCCCGTCCAGGGTGTCGAAGATCGACCGGATCGCCCAGCACGACGGAATGTCGTAGCAGTGCGGCTCCCAGTACAGGTAGTTGCGGATCGGCCGGAAGAAATCGTCGAAATCGGCGATATGGTCCCGCAATTCGGCCACATCGACGGTCATGTTCTTCATCTTGGTGACCATCGAATGCGTGGTGGCCGCCATCTGGACCGTGATGCTCTGCATCTTGGTCATGTTGTCGATGGTGACCTGCATGTCGTCGGCCTGCTTGAGCATGTTGGCCATCATGTCCTGCTGGTACTTCTCGTTCATCTTCTGAGAAGTGCCCTGCATGCTGATCTGGAACGGGATCGAGGTGTGCTCGATCGGGGTGCCCTGCGGCCGCGTGATCGCCTGCACCCGACCGATACCCGGGGTGCGGAACACCGCCTTGGCGATCTTGTCGATCACCAGGAAGTCCGCCGAATTGCGCAGATCGTGATCGCTTTCGATCATCAACAGTTCCGGATTCATCCGCGCCTGGTTGAAATGCCGATCCGCCGCCGCGTAGCCCTGCGCCGCGGGAAGGTTGTCCGGTAGGTAGTTACGGTCGTTGTAGTTGGTCTTGTATCCGGGCAGCGCCACCAGGCCGACGAGACACAGCGCGATCGTGGCCACCAGGATCGGTCCCGGCCAGCGCACCACGACGGCACCGATCTTGCGCCAGCCGCGGATGCGCGCACTGCGCTTGGGCTCCAACGTCTTACCGAACCGGGTGGCCACCGAGATGATCGCCGGGCCCAGGGTCAGGGCGCAGAACACGAGCGTCACCATGCCGACCGCCAATGGGATGCCCAGGGACTGGAAGTACGGCAGTTTGGTGAAGTGCAGGCAGAACGTCGCACCGGCGATGGTCATACCCGAGCCCAGGATCACGTGCGCGGTGCCGTGATACATGTCGTAGTAGGCCGCCTCGCGGTCCATCCCCCTGGTGCGGGCCTCCTGGTAGCGCCCGATCAGGAAGATCGCGTAGTCCGTCGCGGCAGCGATGGCCAGCGTCACCAACAGGTTCGTCGCGAACGTCGAAAGCCCGATGATGTCGTAATACCCGAGGAACGCCACCGCTCCTCGGGTGGCGGCCAGGCCCAGCACCACCATCACCAGGGTGAGCAGAACCGATACCACCGATCGGTAGATCAGCAGCATCATCACGATGATCACCGCGAACGTCAGCGCCTCGATCACCCGCAGACTGCGGTCGCTGGCGATCTGCTGGTCCGCCGTCATCGCCGCGGGACCGGTGACGTACACCTTCAGCCCGGGCGGCGCGGTCATGCCGTCGACGGTCGCCTTCACGGCATCGATCGACTCGTTGGCCAGCGACTCGCCCTGGTTACCGGCGGTGTACACCTGAACGTAGGTGGCCTTGCCGTCGGCGCTCTGCGCGCCGGCCGCCGTCAGCGGGTCGCCCCACATGTCCTGGATGTGCTCGACATGTTTGGTGTCGGCTTCCAGCTTCTTGATCATCTCGTCGTAGAACTTGTGCTCGGCATCCCCGAGCTGATGATCGGCCTCCAGCACCACCATCGCCGAGCTGTTCGACTTGAACTCGTCGAAGTTCTGCCCGACGCGCTTCATCGAAATCACCGATGGCGCCGTCTCCGGGCTCATCGACACCGCCTTCATCTGCCCGACCTCTTCGAGCTGCGGGACGATGACGTTGAGCAGGGCGACCAGCGCTATCCAGCCGATGATGATCGGAACGGCAAGCGTGCGAACCCATTTCGCGATGCCACGACGATCGCCGTCGGTGGCGTGCGGCGTGGCCTTGAAGGGATCCGTCGGTGGATCGTTGTGCATATCGTTTCGGGGTGCACTCATGCGGATTTCACCAAGCAGTAGGTGTGGGCGCCGACACCGTCGACGGTACGTTCGTCTTTCACTTCGTCGTCGACGGTGATGCGGCAGGACAACGTGGAACCGTCACCCTGCCCGGAGATGGTGGGGAACACCGACGGGGCGGTGGTGCTCAGCGTCAACGTCCACGGCAGCGGGGCGTTGTCGGCCCGCTGCGGCTTGGCGTCGAGGTCCATGTAGTTGATGTTGGCCGTCGCGCCCGGCTCACCCCAGATCTCGTATTTGACGACCTTGGGGTCGAACGGCTCGCTCTCGTCGGACGCACTGTTCTCGGTCGAGACGTAACCGGGACCGGTGCCGAAGAACGTCCGCACCCGCATCACGGTGAACGACGCGACGGCGACCACGACCACAATGACCAGCGGTATCCACGCCCGCTTCAACACGTTCATCGCCCCGACTCCGTCCGATGGTGAACAGCCTCACTTAGGCTAGCTAGTCGACTGGACGAGATTAGCCAATCGGCTAAGTTAGGACAAGGCGAGCGTCAAAGTCTGTGATGCCGGATACTGCCCGTGCGAAGATGCGCGGCAGGTCACAAGCTCGACCGAGGAAAGGAGGCGGGTCGCATGGCCAAGCCAGTGGCACAACGCGGCTTCGCCCGTGAGCGCGTTCTCGAGGCCGCCCTGCATCTGTTCGCCGAGCGAGGCGTCAACGGCACATCCCTGCAGATGATCGCCGACCACCTCGGGGTCAGCAAGGCCGCCATCTACTACCAGTTCCACACCAAGGACGACATCGTGCTGTCGGTGGTGCGTCCGGTCTTCGACGATATGGACCGCCTGGTGCGCGTCGCCGAGACGATCTCCAACCCGGAGTCCCGCCGCGACGCGACCATCAGCGGATTCGTCGAGATGGCGATCCGGCACCGCCGGATCGGCACGATGTTCTACGGTGACCCCGCGGTCCTGGAGCTGGTGCGGGCCCACAAGGAGTTCGAGGAATGCGGTGATCGCCTGCGCGAGTTGCTGATCGGCCCGACGGTGGACGTCGAGACGCGCGTGACCATCGGGATGCTCACTGCCGGCATTTTCGGCAGCACCACCGAGCCGCACCTCAGCGACGTCTCCGACGCCGACCTGCATCGCATCCTGCTCGACCGCGCACAGCGCCTGCTGGCGGTGGCCGCCGAGCCCGGCACGGTGGCACTGCGACCATGATCGTCCGCGGCGCCGTCCTCACCGCATTGGCGGCCGTCGCCGTGCTGGCGCCGGCCGGTACGGCGAACGCCGCCCCCAGCCCGCTGGACCCCCTGGTGTCGGCCGCGACCCAACGGCTGCAGACCGCCGACCCGGTCGCCGCGGTCAAGTGGATCACCCACGGCGATATCGAAGATCCGGCGCGGGTCCAGCAGGTGCTCACGGCCGTCACCGCCACCGCAGGCGGCCACGACGTCGACGCCGACTACGTCACCCGCATCTTCACCGACCAGATCCACGCGACCGAAGCCGTCGAATACCGGCGGTTCTCGGAGTGGAAACTCGACCCCGCCGCCGCACCGACGGCCGCGCCGGACCTGTCCTCGTCGCGGGCCCGTATCGACGCCCTGAACACGACGATCGTCACCGAGCTTGGCGCGCAACGGGATCTGCTGCGCTCACCGGCATGCCCCGCGGCGCTGCGAGATGCCCTGGACAACGCCGGGGCGACATTCGGGCTGGACCCCGACTACCGGCAGGCACTGGCTTTCGCCACGCACTCATACTGCGGCTGACGCCGTCGCACCATCCTGTTTGGCCCGCCCGAAGGTGGCGATGGTGCGCACCAGCTGCGCCAGATCTTGCGCCCGGCCGACCGGCACGGCATCGGGAGCCAGCCACCATCCCGGGGCCACCCGGCTGAGCGCCAGATGCGGCACCGGCGCGCGCAGCACGGTGACCGGCTCGTCCCGGATGATCCGCGCCTGCAGTGGCCGGCCATCGGTCCGGCGCACCAGCAGCCCGGCCGGCCACTTGAGCACGTCGATCCCGCCGACGTCGTACCGCCCGCCCAGCCCGATCTGGATCACGTCCTCGACCAGCGGAACCGTCAGGCGGAGGGCGCCGTCGCGGATCTCGTCGAGATCGGGGACCCACAGCGGCAGTCGCGAGGCAACGAGCACCGCTTAATGGTAATCATTGCCAATAAAGCAGTCAGCGGGAACCCACCTCGGCGGGCAGCGGGGGAGGTAGCGGCGTGGTGGAGGTCGGCGTGCTGGAGGTCACCGTGGTGGTCACCGTCGTGGTGGCGCTCGTGGATGAGCTCGAGGTGGCCCCCGTGCCCTGCGGTTCGTGCACATCGGTCAACGGCTCGTTGCGCAGGACGGTGCCGCCGGTGCTGACCTTCAGCGTGCTGGACGTGACGGTGTAGGTGACCCCGTCGCTCTCGGCGACGTAGCCGCCGTCCGACGCGGTGGCCGTCAGCACCAGCTTGGCGCCGTCACGGATCCGCACACCGCGGTACTCGTACCCGCCGGTGGCGTCCTTGCAGATGGCGATGCGCGAGCTGGAGGTGCTGCCGAACAGGACGGCGACGGCGGGGGCGGAACACCGCGCCGTGGAGTCGACATAACCCTGGCTGTCGGCGGTGGGCGCGGCCCCGGACAGGCCGGCCGCGGCGGCCAGCAGTGCCAGCCCCGCCACGCCGGATGCGGTCAGGCGGACAACGGAAAGCGTGGAAGTAGACATCACCTTCCACCTGACCACGGCCCGGGTAATTGCGCGAGCGTCAACACCGAGACACAACCGAATCGTTAAGCCGTCGCAACACGCTCGAGCTTGCGCGCACCGGCCCTCACGCGCCCGTCAACCCTTGGCGTCCTGCAGGATCTGCTGCAGGCGCTCCAGCGGGTCGCCGGTGCCGGGGTGTAGTTGCCGCCCGGGATCCCGTTCGGTGGGCGCCGTCCCGCCGACGGGTGCCGGCGCCGGGGCCCCGACGGCGGGTGGGGGCGGAGGTGGCGGCGGCGCGGCGGCCACCGCGCGCAACTTGTCCTCCAGCCGGGCGGCCGCGGCCTCCCGGATCGCCCTGCGGTCGGCATCGGGATCGGCGTTGCCGCCGAAGCACCGCTCGGGCGCCTGTCGCACCACCTCGAGGGCGCCGCGGTAGTGCGCCGCTGCGGATTCGGCGTCGAACCTGCCGGCCGCCCGGTCACCCAGCGTTTCGCGCACCAGCTCAAGGTCCACCCGGACCGGGCAGGAGGACTCCTTCGCGGTGCGCGCCAATGCCGTCGCGAAGCCGGCATCCGCATCGTCGAGTCGGTCCTCCAGCACGGCCAGGCCGCCGGCGGCGACGTGCGCCCGTGCCGGTTCCACGATGTTGAGCGCACCGAGCACCGCGACATCGGTGCGCAGGGCATCGGGCCGTCCCGCGGCGAAGTTACGGGCGGCCGAATCGCCGGCGATCACCACCGACAGCGCCTTCACCACGACCAGGGCCAGCAGCACCGCGACCGGCGCCGACCACAGCAGGAGTTTCCTCCTGGTCCCTGTCATCCCGGTCCCCGTCATTGCAGTGCCGCCACGTCGACGGAACGGGTGCGCCGGAACTCGCGCAGGATCGCGAACAATTCGGCCAACAACAGGGCACCCGCGACGGCCGCTGCGGCCCAGTAGATCTCGGTGAGCCGCACCGCGGCCTCGGTGGGGGTCTGCCGCCGGTTCTGCGGGTCGTCGGGTAGCACCGTGTCCAACGGCGCCGCCCCGGCGCGGTCCAATGGCGCCGCCCCGGCGCGCGGCAGGTACGGCACCCCGATCTGGCCGGCGATCCGCTGTAGCGTGCCGGCGTCGGTGTCGGCGTAGCCGAGTACCGCCCCGCCCGTCACGGCTGTGGCCGGCAGATCGAATTCCCGTGCCGGCGCAGCACTTCCGGGTGCGCCGGCACCGAGATAGAACACCAGGTTGTCGGCGCGGGGATACTGTTGGCGGGCGCTGATCAGTTGGTAGCGCAGCACGGTGGCGGCCGCCCCGGGGTTCGGTGCGCCGATGCCGTCGACGGGTTCGGGATCCGGGCGGAGCGCGGCCACCACCGGGCGCAGGCTCCAGGTATCCGCGGACAACGGCCAGTCCAGGCTGGGCTCGGCGGCGAAGGAGATGAGCGCGAAGCGGCCCTGAGGGTAGCGGGCGATCAACGCCCCGATATCGGCGCGCGCGGTGTCCATCGCCGCGGCCATGTCCGAGGACCGGTCGAGCACCACGAACACGTTCGGGGCGGTCTCGCCGACGGGGCGTGTCTGCACATCGTCGCCGAACACCGGTCGCGCACAGGCCAGCACCAGCAGCGCCGCGGCGCCGGTGACACCGGCCCAGCGCCACAACGCCTTCCGTGGCCACCCCGCGGATCTGATGCGCAACACCGCCGCGCCGGCGCACCACAGGATCACCGCGGTCAGCATCAGCAACAGCACGGGATGCAGGACGGGCAGGAACCTCATCGCCGCACCAGCCTCGGCCAGACCAGCAGCCCCGTCACCGCGAGCAGCGCGAGGACCAGTGGGATATCCGGGGACTCCACGGTGCGGGTGGTCACGTCCTCGGCGACGGCGGACACCGCGGGCGGGTGGGCCCGGATCTCGGCCACCCGCGCGGCGGTGTTCCCGTCGGCCGGTAGGGCCAAGCCCCCGGTCGCCCGGACCAGCCCGTCCAGGGTGCCGTTGTCCGAGCCGACGACCACGGCGTTCACCTGCACCGCGGCGGTCTCGGCGAGCTCGCGGAGCCGGTCGGCGGTGAACAGCTGGGCTCGCGGATCCCCGGACTGGCGCAGCGCCGCGGGGCCGACGTAGATGAGCGAGCGCGGGTTGCCCGCCGGTTCACCGAAGTCGGGGAATCCGGTCAGGCACATGGCCAGCACGTCGTCCACATCCCCGGCGTAGTCGGTGTAGGAGACGTTCGCGATCAGCCCCGCACCGGGGCGGGCGGCGGTGGCGAATTGCGCTGCCGCATATTGGTAGTCGCGGGTCAGCGGGATGACCCGGCGGTTCGCCGACGTCAGTCCGATCCGTTCCGCCCCGAACCCGGGTGTGCTCTGGGCGAAGTACTGCAGTACCGCCGCCACCGCCGGTTCGGATGCCGGGGCGCCCGCGCAGACCATGATGTCCTCGGCCGGTTGTGCCAGGTGGCCGTTCGCCGCCGACGGCAGACCGGAGGGCCGGGCCGCCGCCAGCGTCGCCGCGGCGAAACCGGTGACGAGCAGCAGCGCCGTCACCGCCAGCCACAGCGTGCGCAACCGCACCGCGCGGCGATATTCCGGCAACCGGGTCAGTCGCGCGGTATTGGCCAGTGGGCGTAGCCGGCTGCGCCCGGCGGCCGTCGGCCACAGCGCCGCGGCGGCGATCACCGCCGCCAGCGCCACGCACCCGGCGATCGCCACCACCCACCAGTTCAGGTCCACGTGCGAACCAGCTCTTCGGCCCGGTCGCTGACGTCGCCGACGTCCACCGCCGACGAAGCGTTGAACTGGGCATCGACCAGATCGGCGAGAACCGGTGCGGCCGGGGCAAGTTCACTGTTCGCGATGGCGCTCAGCTGCATGTACTCGGCGCGCAGCCCGGTGCTGCGGTGCAAGAACCTGCGCACCTCGCGGCTGACGGCCGCACCCGCGGGCGCCGCGGCGAGTTCACCACGCCGGTAGCGCTGCGCGATCGAGCCGATGGCGTGGGCGGCGCGCCGCTTGATCAGCTGGTCGCGCGCGGCGGACAGCAGCGGCACGGTCGGCCGCCGCCCGGGTGCGGTGTACACGAAAACCCCTGCGTACCAGAGCACCAGGACGACCAGGCAGAGCACCGCCACCCACAACCAGGTACGGGAGTACGGTTCCGGCCCGGTGACGTAGCGGAGCAGATCAACGGGCACGGGCATACACCTCCGTCATGCCGGTCAGTCCCGTCCTGATGCCCGCACTGCTGCCGAAGGCGCCGTGCACGACGCCGCGCACGGTGAGGAACTCCGAGACTTCCTGCCGCCGTTGCTGTTCGGCCGCTCGATAAGCGCGGATCACCGTCTCCCCCAGCTCGGCACCGCCGAACACGAACCCGCCACCGGCCACGTCGAAACCCGACCGTTCGTCGTCGGCGGAGGACACCGCCGGCATATCGGTGATCATCGCCCACATCACGTCATGCCGGGCGGTCAGCCGGTCCAGCACATCACCGAGCGCCGGGCCGGGTTCGGGTTCGTCGGCCACCACCACGATCAGCATGCGGTGCCGATAGTGGTGCGACACCCAATCCAGTTGCACCGCAATGTCACTGGGTGCCGGGTGGCTGGTGCTGTGCTGGTGGTAACGGTGCAGCAGGTACTCGACGTGCGTCTCGCCGCGGCGCAGCCGGATGTCCACGCAGCCGCGGGCATCGCCGGCCACCATCCCGATCTGGTCGGATCGGGGCAGCGTGACGAGCCCGACCGCACCGATCACATTGGCCGCCACGTCACGTTTGAGCTCGCCCGACGGCGCCAATGCGGTGACGTTGCGCCCGGTGTCGGCCACCACCAGCACCTTGTGGTGTTTCTCCGAGACGAATCGCTTGATCAGGGTGTGGCCGGACCGCGCGGTGGCCTTCCAGTCGATATCGCGGACGTCGTCGCCGGGCACGTAGGGCCGCAGGTCGTCGAGTTCGAGGCTGCGCGTGTGCACCAGCGCGTACCGACCGCCGTCGAGCAGTGCGCCGGCATCCCGGCCGAAATGCGCTCTGGCGCGGTCCAGATGCTTGCCCATCGCCGGTCAGGGCACCCGGACGGCCCGCAGCACCGCGTCGACCACCGTATCCGGGGTGATCCTGGCGCTGGCCGCCTCGAAGCCGAGGACGAGCCGGTGCCGCAACACCCGGTGTGCGACGTGGGCGATGTCCTCGGGGACCACGTGGGCGCGGCCGCGCAGCACGGCCACTGCGCGGGCCGTGCGGCAGAAGGCGATGGTGGCGCGTGGGCTGGCCCCGTACTCGATCAACCGCGCCATGTTGGCCGGCAGGTGTCCGTCGGGCGCCCTGGTGACGGCCACCAGGGTGCTGGCGTACTGGATGAGCGCGCGGTCCAGGTGTACGGCACCGGCCAGGCGCTGCACCCTGCGGATGTCGTCGACGCCGACGACCGGGGCGCTGTGATGGTCCTTGTCGTACAGGCCGGTGTCCATCCTGGCGATGATCTCGACCTCGTCGTCGACCGACGGGTAGCGGACGATGTCCTTGAGCATGAAGCGGTCGGTCTGCGCCTCGGAGAGCGGGTAGGTGCCCTCCTGGTCGACAGGGTTCTGGGTGGCGATGACCAGAAACGGTTCGGGGATGGGGTATTCGACGCCGGCGATGGTGGTCTGGCGTTCCTCCATCGCCTCCAGCATGGCGCTCTGCGTCTTGGCACTGGAACGGTTGATCTCGTCGAGCAGCACGATATTGGTGTGCACGGGGCCGAGCTGGGTGACGAAGGTGTTCGCCGCGGCGTCATAGATCTGCGTGCCGATGATGTCGCTGGGCAACAGGTCCGGTGTGCACTGGATGCGCCGGAAGCCCCCGTGGATCGACTCGGCGATCACCCGGGCCGCCGTGGTCTTCGCCAGTCCTGGCACGCTTTCGATCAGCAGGTGGCCACCGGCCAGCAGCCCGAGCAGCATCGATTCGCGCAGGTGTTCCTGGCCCACCACCTTGGCCGAGAACGCCGTGGCCACCGCACCCACGATGTGCTGGGCCTCGGCCACGTCGCGATCGTTGAGCCGCACACCCGCCGTCGTCATCCCGGCCGGATACCCCGCGGGCGCTCACTTCATACCCACCGGAATTCGCTGGCCTCAGTCGGCCGGGTGCGGAACGGCCCTGATCGCGGTGCGAATGGCCAGGTAGATCAGCGAGGAGGTGACGGCGAACACCGGCCACCCCATGGCGACGCGGGCGATGGCCAGCAGCTCGGCCTGGTCGGTGTCGTACAGGTGATACTGGACCAGGAAGCGGGTCCAGGACACCAGGGCCATCAGCACGGTGACGGTGTCGAAAGCCAGCCGGGCCCGGCGGATTCCGCGCCAACTGTCGTCCCGGCCGGTGACCCGGGCCCAGATCACCCCGACCAGGGGCCTGCGGATGAGCACCGAGACCGTGAAGGCGATGGCCATCCCGAGGTACATCCAGATGCCCGGAAGGTAGAAGTCCTTGGCCTGGCCGGTGATGAAGGCCAGCGCCGCGCAGACCAGTACACCGGCGAACCCGAACAGCGCGGGCCGGGCCGATTCCCGGCGCAGCAGTTGCCACGCCAGCATCAGCACGGCCACGCCGACCGCGGCCGCGACGGCCGGCACCAGCCCCGCCACGGCGGAGGTGAACGCGAAAACGGTGACCGGCAGCGCCGTGTGGACCAAACCCCGCACACCGCCCGCCCGGGCCAGCAGCGCGGCGGCCGGCGACTGCGTGTTCGTCATACCCGCCAAGGGTACGTGCAGGGACGCGGCACCCGCTCCGCAGAATTTGCTACCCGCTAGGTGAGTGAGTACTCTCTCACCTTGTGACCGCCTCCCGTCGCGATCAACTCATGGCCACCGCGCTGCAACTGTTCGCGGCCAAGGGCTATGCCGCCACGTCGGTGGCCGACATCCAGCAGGCGGCCGGGCTGGCACCCGGTTCGGGGGCCTTGTACAAGCACTTCAGTTCCAAACGCGCACTTCTCGAAGAGGCCGTCGCCAATCGGATCGAGAAGATCGTGACCGCCCGCGAACAGTACGACTCGGGCGAACCGAAGGGTATGGAGAACGCGGTCCGCACCGCGGGTCAGCTGATCTGGAGCAATCTCACCGAGAGCGAAGAGTTGCTGCGGGTGATGCTGCGCGAGCCCGACGAACTGGGCGACCTGGACGAGAAGACCTGGCAGATCATCACCGACAACGCCTATCAACGGTTCGCCGACGAGCTCACCCGGTCCAACGAGTCGGGCCGCACGCAGATCCCCGACCCGGAAGCGGCGGCGGCCGTCGCCATCGCCTCCCTGAGTTACTTCGCCACGCTGCGCGCGCTGACCGACCGCACCCCGGGCAACGTCGGCGACGACCGCTACTTCGAAGCCTGGGTGGACCAGATCACCGCCGTTCTGGAACGCCACACCATTCCCAAGAAACCCTGAGCACCAAGTCATTTCAGGAGTCCGCCATGACCTTTTCCCTGCAACTGTCCGACGATGTCATCGAGGTGCGCGACTGGGTACACCAGTTCGCCGCCGACGTCGTGCGCCCCGCCGCCTCGGAGTGGGACGAACGCGAAGAGACGCCCTGGCCGATCATCGCGGAGGCCGCCAAGATCGGCCTGTACTCGCCCGAGTTCTTCGGCACGCAGGCCGCCGAGCCGAGCGGGCTGGGCTTCATCACCGTCTTCGAGGAACTGTTCTGGGGTGACGCCGGTATCGCGCTGTCCATCCTGGGCACCGGGCTGGCCGCGGCGGCGTTGGCAGGCAACGGAACTCCCGAACAGGTCGGCCAGTGGCTGCCCGCCATGTTCGGCACACCGGGCGAGCCGCAGCTGGCGGCGTTCTGCTCGTCGGAACCCGACGCCGGCTCCGACGTCGGCGCCATCCGCACCCGGGCGCGCTTCGACGAGGCCACCCGCGAGTGGGTGCTCAACGGCACCAAGACCTGGGCCACCAACGGCGGCATCGCCAACGTGCACATAGTGGTGGCGTCGGTGTACCCCGAGCTGGGTTCCCGCGGGCAGGCCACGTTCATCATCCCGCCCGACACGCACGGGCTCAGCCAGGGCCAGAAGTTCAAGAAGCACGGTATCCGCGCGTCACACACCGCCGAGGTGGTGCTCGACAACGTCCGCCTGCCCGAGGACATGATCCTCGGTGGCCGGGAGAAGTTCGAGGAGCGGGTCGCCCGGGTGAAGTCCGGGGCGTCCGCCGGCGGCCAGGCCGCCATGAAGACCTTCGAACGCACCCGACCCACCGTCGGTGCGATGGCCGTCGGCGTGGCCCGGGCGGCGTACGAGTACGCGCTCGAGTACGCCAGCCAGCGTGAGCAATTCGGCCGCAAGATCGGTGAGTTCCAGGCCGTCGCGTTCAAGCTGGCGGATATGAAGTGCCGGATCGACGCCGCCCGCATGCTGGTCTGGCGGGCCGGCTGGATGGCCCGCAACAACCAGCCCTTCGACAATGCCGAGGGGTCGATGGCCAAGCTGGTGGCCAGCGAGACCGCCGTCTACGTCACCGACGAGGCCATCCAGATCCTCGGCGGCAACGGCTACACCCGGGACTACCCGGTGGAGCGCATGCACCGCGACGCCAAGATCTTCACCATCTTCGAGGGCACCAGCGAGATTCAGCGCCTGGTGATCTCGCGGGCCATCACCGGCCTGGCCATCCGCTGACCCGAAAACCATTGGCGCCGACCGCACCCGTCAGGGCACCCTGGCGGGTGTGATCGACGTCGACGCCTTCGGCCGCGACGGCTACCTGCGCATCGACGGCACCGCGGTGCGCGAGGCCGCCCGCGCCGCGCAGACACTGCTGTGGCAGCGCCTCGGACTGGCCGCCGACCGGCCCGAGCTGTGGACCGATTCGGTGGTGTGGACCTCGGACTTGTCCGGTGCCGGACCATTCCACGAGCTGACCCGACCTCCGGGCCTGTCGGCAGCGCTGGACGCGGTGCTGGGCGCCGGCCGCTGGGTTCCGCGGGGATCGTTGGGCAACATCGTCATCCGGTTCCCGCTTCCCTCGGATGTCGACGACCGCGGCTGGCATCTCGACCTGAACACCCCGCTGCCCGACGGCTCCTGGGCGGTATCGCGGCAACCACACACGGTGCTGGTGCTGACCCTGCTGTCCGAGGTGGGCCCGGACGATGCGCCGACCCGGATCCGGGTGGGCTCACACCGGGATGTGCCTGCGGTGCTCGGGGATGACCCGTTGGATGCCGTGACGGCGGGCCGGCGCGCCGACGCCGCCAGTGCCGGGCGGCCGATCGCCCACGCCACCGGGCAGCCGGGCGACATGTATCTGCTGCACCCGTTCACCGTGCATGCCGCCGACCGGCATCGCGGTCACACCCCGCGGTTCATGGCGCAGGGGCCGATCATGCTGACCCGACCGCTCACTTCGCCGTGAGCAGCACGTACTGCGCGGCCACCAACTGCTGCACGTCACGCAGCGGCGCCCCGCTGGCCTCGATCGCGTAGCGGCCGGCGGGCGCCACGCAGTAGAAACTCTTCGGCCGTGCCACACAATGGCTTTCCGGCAGCGCGGGCACCGGGTCGGCCGGTTTCGCCCCGGCCTCCGACAGCACCTCGGTGTTGAACCCGTTGGTGATCATCAGCGCCGTCAGCGGTTCTCGGGCCTGATACACGTTCGCCTTGCCCATCGCCACCTCCGTCACCCCGGTGTCGGAGAACAGGGTTTTGGACGCCACCGGATCGGTCTGGAAATGCATGGCGGCCCTGGCGGGATAGACGGCGTTCTTGGTCGGCGCGATGTCACCGGTTTGCGGCACGGTGCGGGCCAGCAGGCCGGTCGGGTCCAGCGGTACGTCGGCGAAGCCCTTCAGATCGGTCGGGGTGAACCCGTCGATGACGGGCCCCTGCGCGTCGATCGCCTTGGCTACCAGCCCCGCCGCGCCGTCCAGACCGTCCGAGGATTGCGCCAACTGCATGAACACGTAGGTGCCGTGCGGGGTGAACGAGCGGACCACCGCCCACGGGTGGTCCGAACCGTGCGGGGTGAACGGGTAGGTGACGGCAACGGCCTCCGGGTGGCCGGCGATCGGGGTGCGGACCGGTTGGGCGCCCCCGATCGGGCTGCCCGCCGCCGCGTCGCCCATTGCCGCGGCCGCCGCGGTGGCCGCGGCCGGGTCGGGGAACCGCAGCACGGCATTGACCAGCACGGCCTTGTCCGAGTTGCGCGCGGAGGCGAAACCGTTGACGAACCCGTGCCCTTGGGCGGCCGCCGCGATGGCTTCCGGGCCCAACTGGGCCAGCAGCAGCGGGTTGGCCAGGATGTAATAGGTGTCCAGGTATGGGTTGATCAGGGTCGGATCGACGTCCCATGGCCCGATGACGAACTCGGACATTCGGCGCGCGTCCACCGCCACCCCGGTCTCGATGGAGCCGGCATTGCCCAGCGGTGGTTGCGGAACCGTCGGGTAGCTGCCGACGTCCAGCAGGGCGGGGCTGACGATCGGTGGCGCCGAAGCGGTGGGCGCCGCAACCGAACTGGAGGACGCGGGAGTGTCGTTGGTGTGGGCACATGCGGCAACCGCCACCGCGCCAGCAAGCGCCAGAACGGATTTCACACTGCGCCGCAACGCATCTGATGTCGTCATTGCGTTCCGACCCTAGCGTGCTAGTCGCCGGTACGGACGAACTTGTCGGTGAACTCGCCGCCCTGGCATTGGCTACCGGTCGAGATGTTCTGCCCGCGCCCGTTGAGCACCGGGATCGGGTCCGCCAGATCGGTGGGCAGCGGATACTCGGCGGTGATCGTGACGTTGGTGGTACCGCCCTGCGCGCACGGGACCACGCCCACCTCGTTGCGGGTCCACTTGTCGTCGGCGAACACCAAGGTGACCACCCCGTCGATGGCGTGGAACAGGCTGATGCACCGGTCACCGGTTCGCAGGCAGTGCGTCCGCACCTGCAGATCGGGCGCGCCGGGCGCGAATCCGCCGTTGGTGTACACGATCGACTCGTGATAGCGCCCGTGCAGAGCGGTGGCGGGCGAGGTGGTACGCGCCGGCAGCGTGGACGGATCGGGAACCCGGCTGCGGTCGTTGTCGCCCGTGTGGGTGAACGTCACGGTCCGCTTGTTGCTGCTGCAGCCGTTGGCCGCCGCCCTGGTGGTCTCGCCGGTGAGGGAACCGTCGGGCTTCGGGGTCAGGGTGAACACCACCCACGCTTCGGTGGTCATGTCGTTGCACTGCACCGAACCCGTGGCCACCGCCACCCAATCGCCGGCGATCTGGTCGAAGGTCAGATCGGAGACCAGCACGATGCCGCTGTTACCGACGTACCTGGCGTTGGCGATGCAGCCGTTCGTGCCGCACGCCGAGCGCACGTCCCAGGTGCCCGTCATCTCCGGCGCACCGGGGATGGGATTGCCCTCTAGGTCGGTGCCGGGGCCGTAGTCGGCGCGGTACAAGCCGGTGAAACCGTCCCCGGTCGCCGACGCGGCGGGGGTTTGCGGTCCGGCCTGCCCCGCCGGCGGCTTGCCGTCCGGCTCGGACAGCAGCCGCACCCCCGCGACGACGCCGCCGGCGACCACCAGCACGGCCAGCGCCGCCAGGATCGCGAGCAGCGCCTTGGACCGCGACTTCGGTGCGGTGGCGGGCGGCGGCGCAGCGGCCACCGTGGGGTGGCTGCCGCCGTCGGGGGCGGACCGGAAGTGCGCGCTCGGCGCCGCCAACTGGTACTGCAGGGCCTGCGCGAATTCCTGGCAGGTGGGATAGCGACCCTCGCGCGACTTCGCCATCGCCCGCGCCAGCACCGGATCCAACCCGCGCAGCTCCGGGCGGCGCTCCCCCAATGACGGCGCCGGCGCGGTGACGTGTTTGGTGATGACCACCGCCGGGTTGGTGTCGGCGTACGGCGTGCTGCCGGTCAACAGATGAAAAGCCGTGCACGCCAACGCGTATTGGTCGGTGCGCCCGTCCATCGGCTCACCGCGCAGCTGCTCGGGCGCCGCGTAGGCCACGGTGCCGACCGCCATGTTGGTTGCGGTGAGCTTCGTCGAGTCGTCCATCGGCCGGGCAATCCCGAAGTCGGCCAGGTAGATCCGTGAGGTCTCGGATTCCAGCAGGATGTTGGCCGGCTTGATGTCGCGGTGCAGCAGACCCCGTTGGTGCGCGTAGTCGAGCGCGGACGCGACCGCGGCGATGATCGGCAGCGCCACGTGGGCGGGCATGCCGTCGGGGTAGTGATCGCGCAGCAGCCGGGCGGCATCGGTGCCTGCCACGTAGACCATGGAGATCCACAACTGGCCGTCCACCTCGCCGCGGTCGTACACGCCGAGGATGTTCGGATGCGACAGGGTGGACACCAGGTCCGCTTCGCGGCGAAACCGGGGGCCGTACTCCGGGTCGGTGGTGAGGTCGGCCGCCAGTACCTTCACCGCGTCCTGGCGTGGCAGTCGGGGGTGGTCGGCCAGATAGACGCTGCCCATGCCGCCGGCACCGAGCAACCGCCGGATGGTGTATCCGGCGAAGACCTGGCCTTCGGTCAGCGGCACGGGCAAATGGTATGTGACCCGTCCTGTCGGCGCGGCGGGTCCGTCAGGCAGGCTGGACGGGACATGACCGTCCTGTTGCCTGCGTCGGGTACCGACTCCGACGAACTGTTCACCTCGTTCGCGGCCTGGGCCGAGGGACGTGGCACCGTGCTGTACCCCGCTCAGGAGGAGGCGCTGATCGAACTGGTCAGCGGCGCGAACGTGGTGCTGGCGACGCCCACCGGTTCGGGTAAGTCGCTGGTGGCGACGGGGGCGATCTACGCGGCGCTGGCGACCGCGCACGGCAGAAGCTTCTACACCGCACCGATCAAGGCACTGGTCAGCGAGAAGTTCTTCGCGCTGACCGAGGTGTTCGGCGCGGCCAACGTCGGGATGCTGACCGGCGATGCCTCCGTGAACGCCGACGCGCCGATCATCGCCTGCACCGCGGAGATCCTGGCCAATGTCGCACTGCGCGAAGGTGCCGCCGCGGACATCGGCCTGGTGGTGATGGACGAATTCCACTTCTACGGCGACCCCGACCGCGGCTGGGCCTGGCAGGTGCCGCTGCTGGAACTGCCCCGCGCCCAGTTCCTGCTGATGTCGGCGACGCTCGGCGATGTCACGTTCCTGCGCGAAGATCTCACCCGGCGCACCGGCCGGCCGACGGCACTGGTGGCCGGGGCGCAGCGCCCGGTGCCGCTGTTCTATTCGTATGCCACCACGCCCATGCACGAGACCATCGGCGACCTGCTCGACACCCGGCAGGTGCCGATCTACGTCGTGCATTTCACCCAGGCCGCGGCGCTGGAACGCGCGCAGGCACTGATGAGTGTCAACGTGTGCACCAAGGAGGAGAAGGCCGCGATCGCCGCGCACATCGGCGCCTTCCGCTTCTCGACCGCGTTCGGTACCACGCTGTCCCGGCTGGTGCGCCACGGCATCGGGGTGCACCACGCCGGCATGCTGCCCAAGTACCGCCGGCTGGTCGAACAGCTGGCCCAGGCCGGGCTGCTCAAGATCATCTGCGGCACAGACACCTTGGGGGTGGGCATCAACGTGCCGATCCGGACCGTGGTGTTCACCGCGCTGTCCAAGTACGACGGCACCCGCACCCGGCTGCTCAATGCCCGCGAGTTCCATCAGATCGCCGGTCGGGCCGGCCGCGCCGGCTACGACACCGCGGGCACCGTCGTCGTGCAGGCACCCGAACACGAGGTGGAGAACCTCAAACAGTTCGCCAAGGTCGCCGACGACCCGAAGAAGCGCCGGAAACTGGTGCGCCGCAAGGTCCCGGAGGGCATGGTGCCGTGGAGCGAGCAGACCATGACGCGGCTGGTGGAAGCCGCCCCGGAGCCACTGCATAGCCACATGCGGGTGTCGACGGCGATGATCCTGGACGTCGTCGACCGGCCGGGGAATCCGTTCGAGGCGATGCGCCGGCTGCTCACCGACAATCACGAGCCACGCAAACGCCAGCTCAAGCTCATCCTGGAGGCCGTCGGCATCGCCCGGTCCCTGTTGCAGGCCGGCATCCTGGAGCGGCTGCCCGAACCGGAACCCGATGGCCGACAGTACCGGTTGACCGTCGACCTGCCGCCCGATTTTGCGCTCAACCAGCCGCTGTCGACCTTCGCCCTGGCCGCGGTGGACGTCTTGGACCCCGAGTCGGAAACGTATGCGCTGGACGTGGTCTCGGTGATCGAGGCGACATTGGAGGATCCCCGCCAGATCCTTGCCGCGCAGTTGAACAAGGCGCGGGGGGAAGCCGTCGCCCAGATGAAAGCCGACGGCATCGAGTACGACGAGCGCATCGAACTGCTCGACGAGGTGACCTATCCCAAACCCCTGCAGGAACTGCTGGAGCACACCTTCGAGGTGTACCTGCGCAGCAACCCGTGGGCGGCCGACGGGAAACTCTCCCCGAAATCGGTGGTACGCGAGATGTGGGAGCGGGCGCACACGTTCCGCGAGTTCGTCAGCGAATACGGGCTGACGCGGTCGGAGGGCGCGGTGCTGCGCTACCTGTCCGACACGTTCAAGGCGCTGCGCTCCGGGGTGCCCGCCGCCGCCCGCACCGGTGAACTGGCCGATATCGTGGAATGGTTGGGCGAGCTTGTGCGCCAAGTTGATTCGAGCCTGCTCGACGAATGGGAGAAACTCACCAGTGGTGAGCTGCCGGAGGCGGCGCCGGTGACGGTTCCGGTGCGGGCGCTGACGGCCAACGACCGCGCGTTCACCGCGATGGTGCGCAACGCGCTGTTCCGCCGGGTCGAGTTGTTCGCGCGGCGCCGGTGGGCCGAGCTGGGTGCACTCGATGGCGGCTGGTCCGCGCAGCGGTGGGAAGAGCTCGGCTCGGCGTACTACGCCGAGCACGACGAGGTGGGCACCGGCGCGGACGCCCGCGGGCCGGCGCTGCTGATCTTCGACCGGCAACCCGACGTGTGGCGGGTCCGTCAGATCCTCGACGATCCGGCCGGCGACCACGACTGGGGTTTCGAAATAGAGGTGGACCTGGCCGCCTCCGATGAGGAAGGATCTCCGGTGGTGCGGATGACCGGGGCCGGCCGCCTCGACTGAGTGTGCTGCGCGTCACATTCGTCTTTGATTCAGTTGTGCAGACCCTGGGTACTCCCACCGTGCTTGTCGCGGGGCAGCGGGGCCTCCGCGGGTCGGGACGAATTGGTGGGGCGGTAGCGATGAACCGTATTGATCGTTGGATGGGTGCCGTGGCATCGGCGGTGTTCGTGGGGGCGGGGTCGTTGGCCGCCGCGACTCCGGCCGCTGCCGATCCGTGTCCGGATGTGCAGGTGGTGTTCGCGCGGGGAACTTTCGAACCCGCGGGCGTCGGCAGTGTCGGGCGGGCATTCGTGGACTCCGTGCGCGCCAAGGCTCCCGGTAAGTCGGTCGAGGAGTACGCCGTGAACTATCCGGCGACGCTGGACTTCGCGACCGCCGCCGACGGCGTCATCGACGCCAGCAACAAGGTCCGTGCCACCGCCGCGGCCTGCCCGAACACCAAGGTGGTTCTGGGCGGGTTCTCGCAGGGCGCGGCGGTGGCCGCGTACATCACCGCCGACGCGGTGCCCCAGGGCTTCGCGCTGCCGCCGGGCCTGACCGGACCGATGCCGGCCGAGGTCGCCGACCATGTGGCCGCGGTGGCGCTGTTCGGCAAGCCCTCGAGCGGCTTCCTGCAGATGATCTACACCGGCGCGCCGCCGATCACCGTCGGCTCCCGGTACGTCGGAAAAACTGACGACCTGTGCATCCCGGAAGACCCGGTGTGCTCACCGTCCGGTCATGACCAGGGCGCCCACAACGCGTACGTGAGCAATGGGCTGACCGATCAGGCGGCCGACTATGTGGTCGCCCGGCTGGGCGGCCAGCGGTCGGGGCAGCCGGTGGATCAGGCGGCCGCGCACCGTTAGGTCAGGTCGCGCAGCCGTTCGATCAGCTTCACCCGGTCGGCGGGGGTCTCGGCGAACGGCACGACGTTCAGTGCCGTCACCCCCGCCTCCCGGAACGCCGCGATCCGTTCCTTGACGAAGCCGGCCGAACCGATCAGGGATACGTCGCGAACCAGCTCGTCGGGCACGGCCTTGGCGGCGGCTTCCTTGTCACCGGCGAGGTAGAGCTCCTGGATGCGGTCGGCCTGCGGCCCGTAGCCGTAGCTGGTGGCCAGCGCGTGATAGAAGTTCTTGCCCTTGGCGCCCATCCCGCCGATGTACAGCGCCAGGTGCGGCTTGATGAATTCGCGTAACGGCTCGACATCGTCACCGATGGCCAGCGCCGGCCCGGCATAGACGTCGAGTTCGCCGAGCGCGGGATCGCGTTTGGCCTTGCCGGACTGCAGCGCCTTGCCCCAGACGTCGCCGGCCTTCTCGGGCAGGAAGAAGATCGGCTGCCAGCCCTCGGCGATCTCGGCGGTCAGCTCCACGTTCTTCGGGCCCAGCGCCGCCAGCAGAACCGGGATCCGTTCGCGGACAGGCGTGTTGATGAGCTTCAGCGGTTTCCCGAGGCCGGTGCCGCGGTCCTTGGGCAGCGGGATGGTGTAGTGCTCGCCCTCGAACTGCACCCGTTCCCGACGCCACACCTGCCGGCAGATCTGCACCACCTCCCGGGTTCGGGCGATCGGTGCGTCGTAGGGCACACCGTGGAAACCCTCGATGACCTGCGGGCCGGAAGCGCCCAGACCCAGGATGAACCGGCCGTCGGACACGTAGTCCAAGCCGGCGGCCGTCATCGCGGTCAACGTGGGCGTGCGGGTGTAGAGCTGCAGGATGCCCGAGGCCAGCTGCACCCGTTCGGTGCTGGCGGCCAGGTAGCCGAGCGCACTCACCGCGTCGAACGAATACGCCTCCGGCACGAACACGATGTCCAGCCCCGCGCGCTCGAGGTCGGCGACCTCGGCGGCGACCTCTTTGAAACCGCCCGCGTAGTTGATGCCCAGTCCGATCTTCACCGGTTCTGCACCTCCTCGGCCGCCTCGCGCTGGATCTGGTCGAACTGCGCGGCCATCGCCTCGGACAGGGCCTGGGCACCGGACAGCGGACGCACCATCACCATGAAATCGTCGATCAGGCCCGCCTCGTTGGTGTGGATGAAATCGCAGCCGGTGATCCGCTTGCCCGACACTGTGGCCTCGAAGACCAAGGCGTGATCGGCCCCGTCGTTGATCTCGCGGATGTAGCGGAAATCTTCGAACACCCGCAGCACGGCGCGCAGGATGGCGGCGGTGATGGGCTTGCCCGGGTACGGCTTGAACGCCACCGGGCTGGTGAACACGACGTCATCGGCCAGTTGGGCGGCCATTGCCTCGGGATCGCGAGCCTCGACGGCCTGACGGAAGGGATGCATCCAGCACCTCGCATAGTCACTTTGTTGAATAGGTGTGGATGACAGTACAGTACGTGCCGTGGCGCTACGCGACGCGGTGCTGGCCGCCCTGCTCGACGGCGAATCGTCGGGTTACGACCTGGCCAAATCCTTCGACGCCTCGGTAGCCAACTTCTGGGCGGCCACCCCGCAGCAGCTCTACCGCGAACTGGATCGACTCGCCGCCGACGGGCTGATCGAGGCCAGGGTGGTGCAGCAGGAGCGCAGGCCGAACAAGCGACTCTTCTCCCTGACCGCGGCCGGCCGGGCCGCCATTGCGTCCTTCACCGCCACGCCGCCCAAACCGTCGACGATTCGTGACGAGCTGCTGATCAAGGTCAATGCCGTCGACGGCGGTGATCCGGCGGCCGTCCGCGGCCTGGTCGCCGAGCAGTTGCGCTGGTCGGAAACCAAACTCGAACGCTACGAACGGATGCGGGTGCGCTTGCTCGGCGGCCGCGACGAGGACGACTACCTGGCCACCGGCGAGCGGGTGGGCCCGTATCTCACCCTGTTACGCGGTATCGCGTTCGAAGAGGAGAACATCCGCTGGGCACACCGCACGCTGTCGGTACTCGACCGGCGGTTGGGGTCATAGCCGGTACATCTCTCGCGACATCGCGGCCTGTTCGATGACGATGTCACGCCTTGGCGGGTAGTGGCGCCTGGACTTCGGTGGCCGCTGTCCAGGTTCGCGCGCCACCGCGTGCACCAGCATCATCAGCGCCCGGCGCGCCCACGCCGGCGCCCCCGTATCGATCAGTGCAGCCATCTGCCTTCACCTCGTATCCCGTGGGCGGCCCACCATGGGAACGTAACATAAGATTTTGAAGTACGCACCATGTTATTGCAGTCCGCATATGGATTGAGTAGTGATTGGGTAGGCTGGCGCCATGTCCCGGCGTAACTACGGTCAGTTCTGCGGTCTCGCCCATGCCCTGGACGTGGTCGGGGAACGCTGGACGCTGCTGATCGTCCGTGAGCTCGCGTCGGGACCGAAGCGCTACACCCAACTCGCCGAGGCGCTGGCCGGCATCGGCACCAGCCTGTTGGCCACCCGGGTCCGGCAGCTGGAGGCCGACGGCGTCGTGCAGCGCAAGCTGATGCTCGACCAGCCCAATGCGGCGGTCGCCTACGAGCTCACCCCGTCGGGTGTCGAACTCGCCAAAGCCGCTGTCCCGCTGGCATTGTGGGGCGCTCGGCATCAGATGGCCGCCGCCAGCGCGGCCGAGGAAACGTTCCGCGCCGAGTGGGCACTCGGCTTCCTGGCAGCGGTCGACGACGACGAGCTGCCCGCCGACTTCGCCGCCGTCTACCAGTTCCACATCGACGGCAGCAGCGCCTGGCTGCGCGTCCGGGGCGGCCGGATGCGCGTCACGGCCGGCGAGGCCACCGACGCCGATGTCACCGTCCGGACCACGGCGGCCACCTTCCTGGCCATCGCCGGACGACGGGTGACGATGGCAGAGGCCGTGCAGCGTGGTGATGTGGCGGTCGACGGCGATCCCGCGGCAATGACCGAGCTGGTCGGCATCGTCGAGCGACGCCTGCCGGGCACCGCCGTTCAGCGCGCCTGACGGCACCTCCGAAAGCGGAACTCCCGAGGGGTCGAATGCGTTGGGGTGAACTGTGACTACCGGAAGTGTGACCACGACAGAAGGCGGCTACGAAGACGAACTGCGGTCCGAACGGCACTACGTGGACCGCCTGTACACCCGGTTGGACGACGAGCGCACGGCCGCCAAACGGCGCTATGACGCCGCGCTGCGCGGGGACATCGATGCCCAGGACGGGGCCACCCTGCTGCAACGCGATGTCGAGGTACGCGCCCTGGCCAGGGAGATGAACCGGCTGGACGTCGCCGACAGCGGCCTGTGCTTCGGCCGGCTGGACGCCGAGGACGGCGAGGCACTGTACATCGGGCGCCTCGGCCTGTTCGACCCGGAAAACGGCTACGAGCCCCTGCTGCTCGACTGGCGGGCGCCGGCGTCGCGCGCCTTCTACACCGCCACCGCCGCCAACCCGGAAGGCATGCGGCGGCGGCGCCAGTTCCGCACCCTGGGCCGCCGGCTGGTCGGCTTCACCGACGAGAGCCTCGCCAGGCCCGACGCGGCCGCCGGTGGGGACGCCGCACTGCTGGCCGCGGTCAACGCCCCGCGCGGGGAGGGCATGCGCGATATCGTCGCGACGATCCAGGCCGAGCAGGACGAGATCATCCGGCTGGATCACCCCGGTGTGCTGGTGATCGAAGGCGGCCCCGGCACCGGTAAGACGGTGGTGGCGCTGCACCGGGTGGCCTACCTGCTCTACACCCGGCGCCAGCAGATCGAGCGGCACGGTGCACTGGTGGTGGGCCCCAGCCCGGCCTTCCTCAACCACATCGGCCGGGTGCTGCCCTCCCTCGGCGAGACCGACGTCGTCTTCACCACCACCGGGGAGCTGGTACCGGGGCTGCGGGTGACGGCCGAGGACGCGCCCGCGGTCGCCCGGATCAAGGGCGCACTGGGCATGCTCGACGTGCTGGCGGCGGCGGTGGCCGACCATCAGCGGTTGCCCGACGATCCGCTGACCATCGAGCTCGCCGATGTCACCGTGCGCATCGATGCCGAGACCGCGCAGTGGGCCCGCGAGGAGGCCCGCGGCAGTGGGCAGCCACACAATCAGGCGCGGGCGGTGTTCGTCGACATCGTCACCTATGTGCTCACCGAGCGGGCGATCGGGCGCATCGGCCGCGGCTGGCTGTCCCGGTCGGACAAGAACGCCTGGGAACAGATGCGCTCCGATCTGCTCGAGGAGCTGTCCGAGAACGCCGCGTTCCACGCCGCCATCGAACAACTGTGGCCCCGACTCACCCCGGAATCGGTCCTCTCGCAGCTCTATTCGTCACATGAGAGGTTGGCGGCGGCGGGCGCGGACGCATCGCTGTGGCGTGCCGACGGCGCGGCCTGGACGGTGTCGGACGTGCCCCTGCTCGACGAACTGGTCGATCTGCTGGGCCGGGACAAGGCCGCCGACCGGGCCGCCGAGCGGGAGCGCAAGAAGCAGGAGGCCTACGCCAAGGGCGTCCTGGATCTGATGGTCGCCCGCGAGGAGCTGATGGACGACGAGGACCGACTGCTGGCCCAGGACGTCCTGCGGGCGGAGGACCTGGCCGACCGCTTCGCCGAGCGCGACACCCGCGATCTGGTGGAACGTGCTGCCGCCGACCGGGACTGGACCTACCGCCACGTGGTGGTCGACGAGGCGCAGGAACTGTCGGAGATGGATTGGCGGGTGCTGATGCGGCGCTGCCCGTCCCGGTCCTTCACCATCGTCGGTGACCTGGCCCAGCGGCGGTCGGCGGCCGGCGCGCGCTCCTGGGACGAGATGCTGGCGCCGTACGTCCCGGACCGCTGGATGTACCGCTCCCTGTCGGTCAACTACCGCACCCCCTCGGAGATCATGACCGTCGCCGCCGCCTTGTTGGCGGAATTCGCGCCCGAGGTCACCCCGCCGGAGTCGGTACGCGCGTCGGGCTTCCAACCGTGGGCGCGGCGCGTCACCGCTGAGGAATTACCCTCGGCGATAGCGCAATTCGTGGCCGAAGAGGACCGCCTGCCGGGCACCAGCGTGGTGATCGGGCCGCCCGGGATGGCGGGCACCGTGACCGCGGCGGAGACCAAGGGACTGGAGTTCGACGCGGTGCTGGTGGTCGAGCCCGCGGCGATCCTCTCCACCGGCCCGCGTGGCACGGCCGATCTCTACGTCGCGCTGACCCGGGCCACCCAGCGCCTCGGTGTGCTGCACACCGGGGAGCTACCGCAGGCTCTGCGCGGGCTGGTAACCGGCGTCGGGGCCTGAGGCCAGCACCAAGTTGTACAGCGGAGCGCCCCACGCGTGCGGACCGCTGCCGGCCGGCGCATAGCCGGTGTGGATGGCGATACCGGCCGGGGACATCGAGTCCTGGTCGGGCACGGAGTCACACACCGGGTCGCCGATATCGCAGACGCTGACGGTGCGCGCCCCGATGGCCGCGGGCAGCATCGAGGTGTCGGTGTCGGCCAGGAACGAATGCTCTTGCGCCACACCCTTGCCGACACCCGGCGCCAGCGCCGTGGACCCCATGTTGATGGTGGTGTCCACGGGCAACCGGTCGCCGTCGGCGACCAGCAGTGCGGCCACCACCTGCGGATCGTCGGCCAGGTCGCGCAGGTTGCGGTGAATCACCATGGCGCCCTGCGAGTATCCGGCCAGGATCACCTTGGTGGCCGGACATTGCGCGCTGAACGCCTTAAGTTGCTCGGCCGCGGCATCGGTACCGTCGTGCACGCTGTCCATGAAGTTCATCCAGCCGCGGATGCCGCCGTCGGCCGGCACCGGTGCGGCCGGGTACTGCACGGCCTCGGCGGTGATGGTGCGCCCGCTGTCGGCCAGGGCCGCACGCATCTGCAGATACGACTGGTAGACCACGTCGCCCATACCGCCGTTGGCGGTCAATCCAGCCCCGTCTCGCTGACCGGAGCCGGCCGCACCGATCCAGTGATAGTCCGCGCATCCGGGCGCGGCCGAGGCCGCACCGGCGGACAGACCGCTGATACCCGATGCGAGCAGCACGCCCGCGATCGCTGTCACCACCCGACGAATCACGATCATTTGATCGTCACCAGCGGTTGTGCCGTTACGTGACGTCCGGCACCCCGGCGGGCGGTGGGCCCGGCGGCGCGGGCCAGATGCTCGCCCGGTGGGTCGGCGGCGATAAGCGCAGCTAATTAGTGTTTGTGAACGAACAACCTGGTTTGCTCGGTGCCTGCGGGGCGACCTGAGTCGGCCCGCGGGCGCCGGTCCGGATAGCATTGACTGGTCTGCGCGGCCGACGAAGGCGTCGCCGCGACCGCCTTCCCGGTGAATTCGGCTCTCGTCCTATGCAATAGAACGCGCACCTCGACGGTGTGGCGATCCGGTCACCGCTGTGGGAACAAATGCCCCTTAGAAGGAGTTGCAGCAAAACGTGGCCGACCCCATCCGGATGACCAGCCGGCCGTCTATCGCGCGAAATTGCCAGCAAACTCACAGGTTCGGACCGCTCTGATGCGCCAGGGACCCCTTGCCGGACGGTATCCGGCCGTGGCCGCCATGGTCACGCTCGCGCTGATCCCCTACCTTGCGCTGTCGGCGGCGCTGGACCCGCTGGTGCCGATCATCTCCGAGCAGCTGCACATGACGGCTCAGCAGATGAGCCTGTCCGCCGGGCTGGGCAATGCGGCGTACGCCGTCGGCACCGTGCTGGCCGTCCAGTTCGCCCAGCACCTGCCGCAGCGCCGGATGCTGCTCGCCTACGCCGTGGTGCTGGTCGTCGGATCGGTGCTGGCCGCAGCCGCCCAGAACGCCGGCATGTTCATCGGCGGCCACGTGCTGCAAGGGCTGGCCACCAGCATGCTGCTCATCGCCGCCGCACCGCCGCTGACCATCGGCTTTCCCCGCGAGAAGCTGCGCAACACGGCCGTCATCATGAACATGTGCGTGTTCGGGGCCGTCGCGCTCGGCCCGTTCGTCGGAGGTCTGCAGGCCGAATCCCACCAGTGGCGGCCACTGTTCTGGATCGTCGCGGCCATCGCGCTGACGGCGCTCATCCTGGCCGCACTCACCTTCGACGACGCGCCGCCCGCCGACCGGGAGGCACCGCGCGACGGGTGGGCGATCGTGCTGGCCGCCGCGGGCTGCACCGCCGCCTTCGTGGGGGCCGCCCAGCTCACCAGCCACGGCTTCGGCGACCTCGCGGTGACCGGCCCGATGCTCGGGGGCCTGGCCCTCATCGTCGTGCTGATCGTCTACCAGTTCCGGGCGCGGCGCCCGCTGCTGACCATCCGCACCATGCTCACCAGCTCGATCCCGGTGGCCGGCGTCGGGGTCGCCCTGTTCGCCGCCGCGGCATCGGTGGCCGCGACCGCGCTGACGGCCAACGTCTTCCTGTTGAGCTACACCCCGGTCCAGGTGGGCCTGTTGTATCTGCCGGAGCTGGGCGGCGCGGTGGTGATGGCGGTGGTGTTCGGCGCGGTGATCTCCCGGCGCGCGATGCACTACCTGCCGCTGGTCGGCATGGCCCTGCTGGCGGCCGGCATCCTTGTGTTCCGCCTGGCCCTGCCCGCCAACCAGCCGCTGGCCCTGCTGGGCGCGGCGCTGACCGGTCTGGCTCTGGGCGCCACGGTGGCGCCCGCCCTGTTCGTCGCCGGTTTCTCATTGCAGTCCAACAGCTTGCAGCGGGTCTTCGCCATCATCGAGCTGCTGCGTGCGGTGGCGGCGTTCATGGTGGCGCCGATCTTCGCCCACTTCGCCGCCACCACCGCGGGTGACCTGGTGACCGGTACCGGTATCGCGTTGTGGGTCGGATTCGGGCTCGCCATCGCCGGCGCCGTCTTCGGGGTGGCGGTGTACGCGCTCAGCGGCGCCCGCCCCCAACGACCCGACCTCGACCTGTTCCTGGACGGCGAATCCCCCGCCTGGTATTCCCCACCGCTGCTGGCCCGGCTGCGGCCGGGACTACCGGCACCGGAACCGGCCCAGGCACCCGCCCCCGCGACCGGCGGTACGCAGCCGGTGGCCGATCCGGGCGCACCCGGCCCGGTCCTCATCGCCTACGACGGGTCGCAGCGCGCCGCCGCTGCGATATCGGCGGCCGCCGCGCAGGTGCCGCCGGGCCGGCGGGCGTTGGTCGTCTGCGTGTGGCAGCCCGTCGAGGTGGGATTCACCCCGGCCGACGGGCGGGCTCTGGATGCCGACAACGCCGCCGACGTGCGCCGATCCGCCGAACACACCGCGGCCTATGGCGCGCAGCTGGCCGCCGAGGCAGGATTTGCGGTGTGCAGTAGGGCCGTCGAGGCGTCGCCCACCTGGCAGGGCATCGTCGCGACGGCCGCCGAAACGCGGGCCAGCCTCATCGTGCTCGGGCCGCACCGTCGCAACGGGCTGCTGGGCCACCTGCAGGGCAGTGTCGCCGCGGCGGTGGTGGCACACACCGACACCCCGGTGTTGATCGTGCCGCAGGTGACGCAGCCCGCCGCGTTGGCGTCCGCGAACAACTGAGAGGCGAACCGCGATGTTGAACCGGCGAGACATGTTGGTACTGACCGGCATCGGTGCGTTGTCCACCGCCCTACCGACAGCGCATGCCGCGCCGCCGCCGGCGGCACCCCCCGCCGGCGGCTATCTGTTCGTCGACGATTTCGACGGACCCGCCGGTTCGGCCCCGGACGCGTCCAAATGGGAAGTGGCCCTTGCCCGTGAGTCGATGGAAGATCCGACGTACTGGGAACTGCCCGGCAACGTCGGCCAGTACCGTGACGACCGCCGCAACGTCTTCATCGACGGCAAATCGAATCTGGTGTTCCGCGCGGCCAAGGACGGCGACACCTTCTACAGCGGCAAGCTGTTCGGCAAGTGGCGCGGCGGTATCGGGCACAACTGGGAAGCCCGGATCAAACTCAACTGCCTGACCCCGGGCTGCTGGCCGGCCTGGTATCTGGCCAACAACGACCCCACCATCGGCGGCGAGGTCGACATCATGGAGTGGTACGGCAACGGCAAGTGGGCGGCCGGTACCGCGGTGCACGCCAAGCTCAACGGTGGCGAACACGTCAGCCAGGGCATCACGGTGGACAGCGGCTGGCACACCTGGCGGGTGCAGTGGGACGACGCGGGGATGCGGTTCTGGAAGGACTACACCGACGGCGCGCAGCCCTATTTCAACGTGCCGGCCCACGCCCTGCCGGATTGGCAGTTCAATCAGCCCGGCTACCAACTGTTTCCGGTCATGGACCTGGCGGTGGCCGGATCCGGCGGTGGTGATCCCAGCGGGGGCAGCTACCCCGCGGACATGCTGGTCGACTACGTCAAGGTCTGGTGACTCACGCCGTCGCGGTGGCTACCCTGGCCCGTTCGCGCACCGACGCAACCACCCCGCCGTCGTTGAGGATGTCGGTTCCGGTCAGGTAACCCGCCCGGTCGCTGACGCAGAACGCGAACAGTTCGGCCATCTCCTGCGGTGTGCCCCAGCGCGGCACGGCGGCGTCGGCCACCAGCGCGCCGGCGCCCGCCTGCTCCTCCAGCCGACCCATCTCGGTGTCCACCGAGCCGGGCGACACCGAGACGATGCGCAGACCCCGGCGGGTGAACCGCTCGGCCTGCGCCGCGCTGTACCACTTCACAAAGGCCTTGCTCACCGCATACGACATCCCGGAACGGGCCTCCTCGGGGACGGCACCGTACGCGGCGCGCATCGCCGCGGTGAAGGCGGCGTGATCGCTGAGTGCCAACGGGAACGAGTCGGTGGGGATGAGCCCGTCGGGCAGCAGGTGTGCGGCCATCGAGGCCACGTTCACGATCGCCGCGCCGTCGGCCGCGGCGCCGAAGAAGGTCTCGTTGACGTTGACGGTGCCCAGCGCGTTGGTCCGCATGACGTAGTCGGCGTCACCCATGCTCGGGCTGACCCCGGCCGCGTGGATCACGGCGGTGACGGGCGCGACGGCGGCCGCGGTCGCGAACAGCGCCTGGACCGCGGCCCGGTCGGTCACATCGCAGTCGACCGCGGTGGCCGCCACCCCGACGCCGGACAGCACGTCAACCGCGGCGGTCAGCCGAGCAGGCCTGTTGTCGGCAAGGACCACGGCGTGGTCCTTGCCGACAATCTTGGCCGTGGCCAGACCCATGCCGCCGGCACCGCCCGTGATGATCGCCACCATAGTTAGACGATATACGTACTTCGGCGGGTTACAAATGGGGGCTGTGCTGTCACGCGGGGAAGTCGACCGGATACGGCTCGGCGAAATCCGCGGAGCGGCCCACGGCCGCCCACTTACGATCCTCGGCCAGCAGCGTTTCGTCCTGCCGGATCGAGCCCTGCACGGCGTTCACCCCCAACGGCAGGTGGTAGGGCAACTCGTCGCGCCGAGAGAGCCGCACCAGGATCTGCGCGGCGCGGACCGGATCACCGGCACTGACCGCCGTCCCCTTGCGCACCGTGTTCATCGCCCCGACGGTGTCGGCATAGTGCGCGGGAATGTCGCCGATCTCCATCGATGACCCGGCCCAGTCGGTGGCGAATCCGCTCGGCTCCACCACGAGCACCTTGATCCCGAACGGCGCGGTCTCGGTCTGCAGGACACGGGAGAACCCGTCGATGGCGAATTTCGCGGCCTGGTAGGACGCGATGCCCGCCGATCCCCCGACGCGCCCGCCCATCGACGAGAACTGGATGATCAGCCCGCCGCCTTGGGCGCGTAACACTGGGATGGCGGCCCGGGACACGTGGTACACACCCCAGAAGTTGGTCTCGAACTGGGTGCGGAAATCCGCCTCGTCCCCGGTCTCGATGGGCGCGACGTTGGCGTAGCCCGCATTGTTGACCACCACGTCGATGCGGCCGAACCGTCCCTGGGCGGTGGAGAGGGCGGTGCGCACGCCGTCGGCGTCGGTGACGTCCAGCGGCAGCGCCGCGATCCGCTCGCCGTATGCGCGGGTCAATTCGTCGAGTTGGTCGGGCCGGCGCGCCGTGGCGGCGACACTGTCTCCGGCTTCCAGTGCGGCCCGCACGAGTTCACGGCCGAAGCCGCGGGACGATCCCGTGATGAACCAGACCTTGCTCATATTTGTCTCCTGTTCTCGGTGTTTGTCAGCGGGCGACGGTGGCGGCATGGACGGGCGTGTATCGTTCTCCCACCACCCGGCCGGGCGCGAAAACCGCGCTCAGATAGGCAATTTCGTCGGCGCTGATCGGCACCGCCGTGGCGGCGAAGTTCTCCCGCACGTGGGCGATGCGTCTGGTGCCGGGGATCGGCACCACGTCCAGGGGCTGGGCCAGTAGCCAGGCCAGTGCCAATTGACCGGGCGTGCAGCCTTTTTCATCGGCCAGCTGGGTCAGCGCTTCGACCGGCTCCAGATTGGCGGCCAGGTTGTCGGCCGCGAACCGTGGGTTCGAGTGCCGGAAATCGTCGGGATGGAACCGCTCGCCCGGTGTGAGCGCTCCGGTCAGAGCCGATCTGCCCAGTGGGCAGTACGGGACCAGCGTGATGCCCAGCTCGCGGCAGGTCGCCGTCACCGATTCCTCGACATCCCGTTCCCACAGCGAATACTCGCTCTGCAGCGCGGTGATCGGGTGCACGGCGTGTGCCCGCCGGATCAGTGCGGGGCCGACCTCGCTGAGACCGAGTGCTCGGACCTTGCCGGCCTGCACCAGTTCGGCCATGGCGCCGACGGTGTCCTCGATGGGCACGTTGCGGTCCAGCCGGTGGCAGTAGTACAGGTCGATGACGTCGGTGTCCAACCGGCGCAGGCTGGCCTCACAGGCCGCGGCGACGTATTCGGGCCGACCGTCGATGACGATCCCGTCCCGGGTGTCGTTGACCTTGGCACCGAACTTGGTGGCCAGCACGACGCGGTCGCGCCTGCCCCGCAATGCGGTTCCGATGAGCCGCTCGTTGTGACCGAAACCGCGACTGTTGGATGCCGTACCGATATCGGAGCCGCCGTACACGTCCGAGGTGTCCAGGAAGTCGACCCCGAGGTCGATCGCCGCGCGGATGGTCTGGGCCGATTCCTGGTCGTCGGAGTCGCCGTAGAACTGCGACATGCCCATACAGCCGAGCCCGATGGGCCGCACCGTCAGATCCGAATGCCCCAGCCGCACGCGTGCCGAGTGGTTTGTCATCGCCACCGCCTAAATGAGAGTTCCACTATCACATAGTATGGAACGTGTCGGCCCGGGAAGTATTCCCGGCTGGGTTCTCAGGAGGTCACGTGCGGCGCGATGCCACCGACAACCGCGACAAGTTGGTCAAGGCGGCCGAGCAGGTATTCGCCGAACACGGTCCCGCGGCCACCCTCGACGACATCGCCCGCGCCGCCGGGGTGGGTCCGGCGACCCTCTACCGCCGGTTCGCCAACAAGGAGGCCCTGGTTCAGGAGGTGCTCGCCGGTTTCTTCCAGCGGCTCATCGAGGTCGCCGACACCGCGGCCGCTGCCGAACCGGAGCACGGCGTGGAGTTGTTCCTGCGCACCGTCGGCGTCGAACTGGCCGAGAAGGCCGGATTGTCCGCGCCGGTGTGGGGTGATCTCGCCCCGCGGGCACTCGTGGCGGAGTTGCGCCGCCGGTCGACGGATCTGCTCACCCGCGCTCAGCGCGTCGGCGCGGTGCGCGCCGACCTGACCCCCGACGACATCACCATCGCGGTGTGGGCGCTGCGCGGCGTCATCCAGTCCGAACGGATCGACCCGGCCCACCGCGGGCGGCAACGCTGGCAACGCCACCTGGACACCATCATGCGCGGATTCAGCCCGGCCGGCGCAGCGCGGCGGCCCGGATCGTGAGGTGGTCACGTTCGGCCACGTTGTCGGCCTCCGCCGCGGCTTGCACGTAGAGGTCGGCGGCCGTTGCCGCCGCACCGGCCCGCTCGTGCAGATACGCCGCCGCCGCGGTGTACCTCGGCAGGGCGGGATCCAGTGCCGCCAGTGCAGCCAACCCGGCCCGCGGCCCGTCGGCCTCACCCAGTGCCACGGCCCGGTTCAGCCGCACCACCGGGCTGTCGGTGAGGTGCACCAGTTCGTCATACCACTCGACGATCTGCACCCAGTCGGTCTGCTCGGCCGTCTCGGCGTCGGCGTGCAGGGCGGCGATGGCAGCCTGAGCCTGGTACTCCCCCAAGCGATCCCGCGCCAGGGCGGCCTGCAGGATATCGATGCCTTCGGTGATCAGGTCCCGCCGCCACAGCGTGCGGTCCTGTTCGGCCAGCGGCACCAGGGCGCCGTCGGGCCGGGTGCGCGCCGGACGTCTGGCGTGATGCAGCAGGAACAAGGCCAGTAACCCGGCGGCCTCCTCGTCGGGTGTCGCGGCGACCAGCTGCCTGGCCAGCCGGATGGCCTCCTCCGCCAGATCGACTTCCCCGCTGTAGCCCTCGTTGAACACGAGGTACACCACCTTGAGCACGGTGTGCAGGTCGCCGGGGCGGTCCAGCCGGGTAGCGCCGACGGTGCGTTTGGCGCGGCTGATGCGTTGCGCCATGGTCGCTTCCGGGACCAGATAGGCCTGGGCGATCTGCCGGGTGGTCAACCCGCCCACCGCGCGCAGCGTCAGCGCGACCGCCGAAGCGGGCGACAGCCGCGGGTGCGCGCACAGGAAATACAGCGCCAGGGTGTCGTCCACGTCGACGGCTGGTCCAGGCGAAGGTTGTTCTGCGACAAGCTGTTCGCGCTGAACCCGGGCGGCGTCGGAGCGGGCGAGGTCGACGAATCGGCGCCACGCGGTGGTGATCAGCCAGGCCTTCGGGTCGGCGGGCGGTTGTGCCGGCCAGATCTGCAGAGCCCGGATCAGCGCTTCCTGCACCGCGTCCTCGGCGGTGCCGAAATCCGCTCCCCGGCGCACCAGCGCGGCCAGCACGCCGGGGATCAGCTCACGCAGCTGGGCGGCGTCCACCATGCGCGACGGCTACTCCGCGACGCACGGGGTGTGGTTCAGCAGTGGCCGCAGCTCCAGCCATTCATGGATCGGCTCCCCACCGGCGCCGGGCGCCGCCGACAACTCCCCGGCCAGCTCGAGCGCGCGCTCGTAACTGTCGACGTCGATCATCATCCACCCGGCGATGAGGTCCTTGGTCTCGGCGAACGGACCGTCGGTGACGGGTGGCTTACCGGCCCCGCCCGAGCGCACCCAGGTGCCGCCGGGCGCCAGCGCCTGGCTGTCGACATACTCACCGCTGGCCTGCAGCCGGGCGGCGAAATCGTTCATGTACTTGATGTGCGCCTCGACCTCGGCCGGCTCCCACCGATCCATCGGGACGTCGTTGACCGCCGCCGGCGCCCCGCGGTAGTGCTTCAGCATCAGGTACTTGGCCATCGGTTTCTCCCTCCAGGTGTGCGACCCTAGCGGTCGCTCACCACTGGGACGGAGCCATCACGCGGGTTTCGACATCACGCGGGAAAAAAATCAGGCCGACGCCGGCCGGAACACCACCGTGATGCAGAACGGGTGACCCGCGGGGTCGATCAGCACCCGCCATTTGTCCGGGTTGGGCTGCAGCTCGGCCTTCGTGGCACCCAGCGCCAGGAGCCGGCTCTCCTCGACGTCGAGGTTGTCCACCGCCAGGTCCAGGTGCAGCTGTTTGGGCGCCGGCCCGGCGGGCCAGGTGGGCGGCCGGTGGTCGTCGACCCGTTCGAAGCTCAGCAGGATGCCCGGCCCTTCCAGGGCGACGAGATCGGGGGTGGACAGCACCACCTTCAACCCCAGCACCTCGCGATAGAAATCGCCGAGTGCCGCCGGGTCGGGGCAATCGACTGCCACCGCACCCAACCGAATGCTCACGGCTGTCCCCCGTCGGTTCCGCAGATGTGGCGCGCCATACCGGCGCCGGTCAGGCCCGGAACTGCGCGACCCGGGCGGCGTACTCGTCGAGCAGGCGCAGTGAGTCGTCGCGGGATTTGGTGGGTAGCAGCAGGTTGGCCTGGCCGAAGCCGAGATCCTGCAGGGCACGCCAATAGTCGAGGTCGATCGGCACACCGAAGGTGCTCAACGGCACGTCATGGCCGGCACCGGCCCGGAGCTGCTCGACCCGCCGGGTCAGCCGGTCGACCGGCAGCGGATTGGAGATCCAGCCGGCCTCGTGCCTGATCACCCGTTTGACCGTCGCGTCGGAGTCGCCGCCGATGAGGACGGTCGGGTGCGGGGTCTGCACCGGCTTGGGCCGCAGATACGACGCGTCGAAGTCGACGTACGTGCCGTGGTATTCGGCCGGTTCATCGGTCCAGAGCGCCTTGATGGCCTCGATGCGCTCGTCGAGCAGCGCGCCGCGGGTCTTCGGATCGGTGCCGTGGTGACGCAGTTCTTCGATGTTCCAGCCGGCCCCGACGCCGAGCACAAAGCGGCCGCCCGAGATCAGGTCGATGCTCGCGGCTTCCTTTGCGGTGATGATCGGATCGCGTTGGATGAGCAGGGCGATGCCGGTGATCAGCTCGATCTTCGAAGTGACGGCCGCGGCCGCGGCGAGTGTGACGAACGGGTCCAGGGTGCGGTAGTAGATGCGCGGCAAGTCACCGCCGAGCGGGTACGCCGACTCCCGGCTGGCCGGGATGTGCGTGTGCTCGGCGACCGCCAGCGCCTCGAAACCCCGCTCCTCGATCGCCCGTGCCAGTGTCACCGTGTCGATGGTGTCGTCGTTCACGAACGTCGAGATGCCGAATTTCATGCGCGTCCCCAGCTGTCGTCGTTGTCGTCGCGGTGCGATACCCGACCATGTCGCCCAACTATGGCCCATCCGGCGCTATTCCCGGAAGTGGGCGGTGCGGCCCACACGACGAAGAGGGACACCCGTTGCGGGTGCCCCTCCTCGTCGGGTCGATCGACGGCAGACCTAGCGGCCGTTGCCCACGATCGAAGTCACCGCACCGGTGGTGGCACGCTGCTGGTTGTCGTGCACCCACTCGTGATGGGCGATGTCGGCCTGCGCGGGAGCGGCCAGTCCGACAACCATCGCGGCGAACGCCGTAGCGATGATTCCGGTGAATCCAAACTTCTTCATTTTCAAGCCCTTTCGTACGAGCCTCTGACGGTTCCTGGCTTCCACAACGCACCGTGGGCCCAGGTAATTCCGCTGGCAGGAATTGACCGCTTCGTGGCAGTACCGGACCGGATCCTCGCGGGGCTAGTTGCCCAGGCCGGTGAGGAACCGGCGCAGGCTGGCGGCCAGCGACCGCGGCACGTGGTCGGGGTCCATCAGCTCGTTCTCCGCCAACGGGCTGGCCTCGCCTGCGACGGTCTCGGCGGTGAACCGGCGCAACGTCCGGCCCGTGTCGATGAGCGCCTCGACCGCCGCCAGGAACGTCGAGCCGTGCAGGGCGCTGCCGAAGTCGGCGGCGTCGACGCCCAGGTGTTCGGCGATCAGCCGGTCCCGGAAGGCCGTGATGGTCTCCCGGAGCGGGTCACCGGCGCCGGCCTCGGGACCCTCGGCCTCGATGGCCACGTCGCACTCGCTGTCGAAGCCCATCGACCGATTGTTCAGATTGGAGGACCCGATGCGCAGCAACCGGTCATCGACGACGAGAACCTTCGAATGGATGTACACCGGCTGCCCGCCCGCGGTCACCGGCCAGTACACCCCGAACCGACGGTGTTCGTCGGCCGCCCACAGTTCGTCGAGCAGCAGCTTGCGCGCGCTGTCCATCGCCTGCTGCTCCAACCGGCTCTCGGACCGGCGCGGTAACACGATGACGACCTCCGGACCGTCCGGTTCGCGCAGGCGCCCGGCCAGCGCCTCGGCGACGGTGCGCGACGCCAGATACTGGTTCTCCAGGTAGATGGTGTGGCGCGCGGCCGCGATGGCGGCCAGGTTCAGGGCCTCCACCTCCCGCACCTCCTCGCGGCCGGGCAGGTCGGGGCTGGTGCGCGCGATGCCCACCTCGACATCGCGCACGTCGGGCTCCAGGCCACGGGGCCAGGCCAGGTGTGCCACGTCCAGCCCGGGCAGCACCTGACCGGTTGCCGCCGCCCACCGGTCGCGGGCAACCTCGCCCAGGGCACGCGCGGCCTGGCCGTCCACGGCGGCGGCCACCTCGTGGCGGGGGCCATAACCACGGCGAAACCCGTTGTCGTCCAGATGTTCCGGCGTGTCCCAGCGGCCCAGCGTCAGGTCGATACCGCCACAGAAGGCGACCACGTCGTCGACCACCACGATCTTCTGATGGTGCACGGCACCGGTGGGATGCGCACCGTCGACGGCGAAGCGAATTCGCCTGCCGCTGAGCGTGTTCAGCACCCGCACCGGCGTCAACCCGTACCACAGGTCGTCGAAGACCGGCAGCAGCCGCAGGTTGGACTTCAGCACGTAGATCTGCAGACCGGGCCGTTTCCACAGCAGCCAGTAGAGAAGCGCCGCCAGCTGGTTCGGCCCGGGCAGGGTGGGCTCCGCGGGTTCCAGTGTGGTCCGGCCGTCGAAATCCCAGCCGACCAGGATGATCCGGTGCTGTGCACGCAGCATCGCGGCCTTGACGTGCCGGAGGTAGTCCGCGCCGTCGACGACGAAGGCGACGTGGTCGGCGTGTTCGGTCTTCCAGCAGGTCCGGCCCGGCACGAGGACGGGATCGTCGGGCACAGCCGCTGTCTATCACACCGACAGCGGCGACGCCGGTCGGTGCGATGCGTTTGGCGGCCCATCGCCCGGGTAACCGCTCGTCAACCAGCGCGGGCGAAGGGTGGTGATCGTGCTTACACGAGCGCTGACGACGGTGGCGGACTTCTTCCGCGCCGGTTACCCCACCGGAGTGCCCGCCACCGGTTATCTGCCGTTGTTCGCCCTGCTGCGCCGGCGGCTGTCGGACGACGAGGTCCTGATCGTCGCGGGCCGCACCAACGGCGCCGGGCCCCCCATCCTGCAGTCCGATATCCGCACGGCGATTGCCGCGCTGCTGCGCGACACTCCGCTATTCGACGACGTCGACCGGGTCAGTCGGCATCTGGCCGGCACCGGCTGGCTGGTCGCAGACGCGTCCGGTGCCGCCGTCGTCGCCCCGGACGGCCCGCTGCACTACACCGTGAGAGAGGTGACGAGGATGTCCGCGCAGAACACCATGCAGGGGCCGCAGCTGGTCGAGCGGCTGGCCGAGCTGGCACCGGAGGTGCGTGAGTTTCGGCCGGCCGACCAGCTCTTCGCCGATATCGCCGCGCTGGCGGTCGAATTGATCCCCGGTGCGGACGTCGCCGACATCATGGTGCTGCGCGACGGTGCCGTGCTGTCGATGGGCGCCACCTCGCCGCTGGCGGCCGAGCTCGACGAACTGCAACAGCGGTTCGGGGAGGGGCCGTGCGCGCAGGCCGCCGCCGACAGCACCATGGTGCGGGCCGACGATTTCGGCACCGAGACCCGCTGGCCCCGGTACTCGCCGGCGGCCGTCGCCCGCGGGGTGCGCAGCAGCCTGTCCTACAAGATCTACTGCGCCGGGTCGACCGCCGCGACCATGAACATCTTCGGCTTCGGAGCGAGGCCCTGGGATGACGATGCCGAGACCGTCGGCGCGGTGCTGGCCTCGCGGCGGCCAGTCCGTGGGGTTCGGCGCTCACCTCGCCGCTCGGCAGCCGGGAGCGGCTCGGCCAGGCCAAGGGCATCATCATGGAGCGCTACGGTGTCGACGACGTCGCGGCGTTCGAGATGTTGCGCCGGCTCGCCGACCAGTCGGACATGGGCCTGCTCGAGCTGGCGCAGCGCGTCATCGACACCCGCACCAAGGGCTGAGCCGAGGTTTGCGCCACGACCCGCCGGGTAGCCCGGGCGGCATGGGACTACAAGTGACCGAAGTACAGAAATGCCTGTCCGGCTTCGACTACCCGGGGACGGCCGATGATCTGGCCCGGCACGCCGAACAACACGGCGCCGCCGACGAATTGGTGCAAAGCCTCAAGGGGCTGTCCAAGGACAGTTTCGACGGGCCGAGCGCGGTGATGCAAGCCCTGGGTGACGAGGGCGCACTCGGCGGCTCCACCGCCTGACGGGGACTGCACCGATGGCCGAGCTGGTGTGCGACGCGATCGTCGGGCGTCTGCGCGAATGGGGTGTCCGATGGGTCTACGGCTATGCCGGTGACGGCATCAACCCCATCCTGGGCGCCTTGCAGCGCGCGGGCGACCCCGAGTTCGTCTCCACCAGACACGAGGAGCTCGCCGCGTTCGCGGCGTGCGGGCACGCGAAATTCAGTGGCGGGGTGGGTGTTTGCATCGCCACCCAGGGCCCCGGTGCCATCCACCTGCTGGCCGGCCTCTATGACGCCAAGCTGGACCGCAGGCCCGTGGTGGCGATCGTGGGGCAGGTCATCTCCACCGCGCTGGGCAGCGGCTACCTCCAAGAAGTGGACCTGCACGCGTTGTTCAAGGACGTCTGCGGCCAGTACGTGCAGACCGTGTTCGCCCCGGAACAAGCCCTGATGGCGGTGGACAACGCCATGCGTACCGCGGTCGCCACCTCCACCCCGACCTGCCTGATCGTGCCGCACGACGTGCAGCAGGCGCAGATGCCCGCCCAGCCGCAACACAGTCACGGCATCGTGGCGTCGGCACCGGTCACCGGACACGGCCGGCCGGCCCTACCCGCCGACGACAAGTTGCGCGGCGCCGCCGAGGTGATCGACGCGGGCGAGCGGGTGGCGGTGCTGGTCGGTCGGGGTGCGGCCGGGGCGGAAGCCGAGATCGCCGCACTGGTGGACACGGCCGGTGCCGGCGTCACGTGCTCCCTGTTGGGAAAGCCCGTGCTCGACGAGGACGCCCCCTGGCACACCGGGGTGATGGGTCATCTGGGCACCGATGCCAGCGCCGAGCTGATGGCGAACTGCGACACGCTCGTCGTCATCGGATCCAACGACCCGTGGACGGAGTTCTATCCGGCTCCGGACCAATCCCGCGCCGTGCAGATCGACATCCAGCCCCGCGTGATCGGCTCGAAGTATCCCGTCGAGGTGCCGTTGGTGGGCGGTGCGCGGGAGACGGTGGCAGCGCTGGTGCCGCGGCTCACCCGCAAGCCCGACCGCAGCTGGCATGACGCGGTGGTGCGGTGGAAGCGCGCCTGGCAGGACACGGCCTGGCAGCGCGCCAGCACACCGACACCGAACACCAACCCGGAGTTGGTGATTCGCACCCTGTCGCGGCACCTTCCGCGCAACGCCCGGCTGGCCGTCGACGTCGGATCGGTGACTTACTGGTATGCGCGGCATCTGCGCCTGCCGCCCGGTGTGCCGGCGCATGTGTCCGGTTACCTGGCGTCGATGGGCTGTGCCATGCCCTATGGCCTGGCAGCCAAACTCGACGCGCCGGACCGGCCGGTGGTGGCCCTGGTCGGTGACGGCGCCATGCAGATGAGCGGACTGCTCGACCTGATCTCCGTGGCCGACCGCTGGCGCGCTTGGGCCGACCCTCGCTTCGTGATCCTGGTGCTGCACAACGGCGACCTGGCCGAGGTGTCCTGGGAACAGCGCGAGATGGAGGGCAATCCGAGATTCCCGGCTTCCCAACGTGTTCCGTCGTTCCCGTACGCCGGTTACGCCGAACTGCTGGGCCTGGCCAGTGCCAGGGTCACCGAATCGGCCCAGGTGTCCGCGGCATGGGAGCAGGCGTTCGCCGCCGACCGGCCCTTCGTGCTGGAGGCGGTGGTCGACGCGTCGACACCGATGTTGCCGCCACAGCTGCCGCGCGGCACCCAAGGGCGGATTATCTCGGCCCTGGAACGGGAAACCGACGGGGCGTATGCACAGCAGCGCGTCCGGCAGGAGAGCACCAACCGGTACGCCCACTGATAGGGAGTGATGTGATGCCCAACGAACTGCAAGGACGCAAGGTCGCCATCCTCGCCGCCGACGGCGTCGAGAAGGTGGAACTGGAGGTGCCGCGCGCCGCCGTGACGGATGCCGGCGGCCGGGCCGACCTGTTGTCGGTCCAACCGGGCGAGATCCAGGCCCGCAACCACGATCTGGAGCCGGCCGGGACATTCCCGGTGGACGGCACCGTCGCCGACGCGGCCGTCGACGAATACGACGCGCTGATCCTGCCCGGCGGCACCGTCAACCCGGACAAGTTGCGACTGGATTCCGCGGCGGTGGCCTTCGTCCGGGATTTCGTGCGGTCGGGCAAGCCGGTCGCGGCCATCTGCCATGGACCGTGGACGCTGGTGGAGGCCGATGTGGTCCGGGATCGGACCCTAACCTCCTACCCCAGCATCCGCACCGATTTGCGCAACGCCGGGGCGACCGTCGTCGACCAGTCGGTCTGCATCGACGGCAACCTGATCACCAGCCGCTCACCGGATGACCTGCCGGCGTTCTGCCAGGCGATCACCGATCAGTTCGCCGCGGTGAAGGCACACACTTAGAGCGTCTTCTCGAACGCGTGGGCGCCGATGTCCTCCGCCCGCAGCGACGTGTCGTAGAGCGGCCGGTATCCGCTGGCCAGGTAGAGGCCGACCGCTTCGGGCTGGCGCGGTCCGGTGGTGAGGCACACCCTGCGGTAGCCGCGTTCGCGGGCGATGCGCTCCAGTTCGGCGACCACCAGCTTGCCGTAGCCGCGCCCGCGGTGCGCCGAGGACGTCCAGATCCGTTTGAGTTCGGCGGTGTCGGCGTCGTGGCGCCGGAACGCTCCCCCGGCGACCGGGACGCCGCCGGACACTCCGACGATCAGCACACCGCCTGGCGCGGCGAACTCGTGGGCGGGGTACGCCCGCATATCGGCGTACTCGGTGCCGCTGAGATCCCCGTAGCGCGCCGTGTACTCCTGGCTCAGCTCGTCGAGCAGCGGTGCGGCCAGCGGATCGCTCTGCGCAACGGTGATGAATTCGACGGTCCCGGCTTGTTTCACGATGCCGTTATACAAGGGCGCAGATGTGCAAAGGGGCACCCCGGTGTGGGGTGCCCCTTTTGCGCAGCGGCTCCGATCAACGGCCGTTGCCGAAGACCGACGTCACCTGGCCGGTGGTGGCGTGCTGCTGGATATCGTTCACCCATTCGTGGTGGGTGATATCGGCCTGCGCCGGGGCGGCCAAGGCCACGACGGCGGCGGCGAACCCGGAGGCGATGATGCTGGCAAAACCGAACTTCTTCATTTGAGTGCCCTTCTGGCTAGTGGTCTGCTGACTTCTGCCAGCCATAACGCACTGGTCAGCTGGGTAATTCCGGTGGCAGTAATTGACCGCCGATTGGCAGGAAACGATGCTCGGCGGCCCGCGACGCGCATGCTGTCAGCAAATAGGGCGACGGCACCGGGAATTATCCGGATCGTTATCGTCGTTTACCCCAATTGTCACACGGGTATCTTTGGTAACAGCACCGGAGATCGGTGCACCCGTCCACGAGAAAGAGCCGAATGGGTCATCACAATGAATACCGTCCTGTACTTCAGCGTCAATGGCGCCGTATATGAAACCCGTGCCTACACCCAGGCCGATATCACCCAACTCGTCCACGACCAGGGCCTGCAGAGTCTGATCAGCGCCGACCGGCAGTTCGACTTCTGGTTCAGCCCGACGTCACGCCGGTGCCAGCGCGACGTCAACCGCCGTGCCACCGAATTGCTCTTGGCGACAACCTCTTTCGACGCGAAAACCGTCCCGCTGTTGCGCGGCTGCATCGTGGTGGCCACCCACGACGCCGACGGCGACCTGGACGGTCTGAGCTGGGAGCAGCTTGAGCTGCTGGCCCACAAGAACCGCGGTGTGAGCGCCAGGGACCAGCGCATCCTGAGCCGCCGCATCGCGCGCGACCGACGCCGCCTGCGCCGCTCCAGCACAGTCGACCCCGCGCGCCGCCGCGCGCCCGCACCGCAGGCCACCTCCAGCCACGCCGGTTGATCGGCCAGGCGTAACCCGCGGCCCGGTGTCAGTGGGCACCTCCCGGGGTATGGGTCGGAGGATGCGAGCGGAAACCACCGACCCGCCCGGCAGAGGAGCCACCGCCATGTCCGTGACCACCGCGCCCCGGCAGGCCGCCGATCAACCGCCGGCCACGGAGGCGGCTGACGGCAGGCAGCGCAACTTCATCTTCCTGGCGGTCGTGCTCGGCATGCTGCTGGCCGCGCTCGACCAGACCATCGTCGCCACGGCGCTGCCCACCGTCGTCGCCGATCTCGGCGGTGCCGGCCACCAGGCCTGGGTCGTCACCAGTTATCTGCTGGCCTCGACCATCGTCACCGCCGTGGTCGGCAAGCTGGGCGACATCTTCGGCCGCAAGAAGATCTTCCAGGTCGCCGTGCTGCTCTTCCTGGCCGGCTCGGTGCTCTGCGGTCTGGCGCAGTCGATGGGGATGCTGGTCGCGTCCCGGGCGCTGCAGGGCCTCGGTGGTGGCGCCATCACCGTGACGGCGGTCGCGGTCATCGGCGAGGTCATCCCGCTGCGCGACCGCGGTCGCTACCAGGGCGCCCTCGGCGCGGTGTTCGGCGTCACGACCGTCGTCGGGCCGCTGCTCGGCGGGCTGTTCACCGATCATCTGACGTGGCGCTGGGCCTTCTGGGTCAACGTCCCGGTGGCCGTCGTGGTGATCGCGATCGCCGCCGTGGCGATCCCCGAACTGAACCGCACCGCGCGGCCGGTGCTGGACTATGCCGGCATCGTGCTCATCGGGATCGGCGCGGCCGGGTTGACGTTGGCGACCAGTTGGGGCGGCACCACCTACGCCTGGGGATCGCCGACCATCATCGGGCTCTTCGTCGGTTCGACGGTGGCACTGATCGCGTTCGTCGCCGCCGAACGCCGGGCCGCCGAGCCGATCCTGCCCATCCGGCTCTTCGCCAATCCGGTCTTCACGGTGTGCTGTGTGTTGTCCTTCGTGGTCGGGTTCGCGATGCTGGGGGCCCTGACCTTCCTGCCGACCTACATGCAGTTCGTCGACGGTGTGTCGGCCACCATGTCCGGGCTGCGCACATTGCCGATGGTCGCCGGCCTGCTCGTGACGTCCCTGGGCAGCGGCGTGCTCGTCGGCCGCACCGGGCGCTACAAGATCTTCCCCATCGCCGGAACCGCGATCATGGCACTGGGGTTCGTCTTGCTGTCCCGGATGGACCCCGACACCTCCACGCTGCTGCAGTCGCTCTATCTACTGGTGCTGGGCGTCGGGATCGGGCTGAGCATGCAGGTGCTCATCCTGGTCGTGCAGAACACCGTCGACTTCACCGATCTCGGCGTCGCGACCTCGGGCGTCACCTTCTTCCGGACGATCGGCAGCTCGTTCGGTGCCGCGATCTTCGGCTCCATGTTCGCCAACTTCCTGGACGGCAGGCTGCCGGCCGCCATGGCCCGTAGCGGCGCACCACCGCAGGCCGCCACGGCACCCCAAGTGCTGCACCAACTTCCGCACGATATCGCCGCCCCGATCATCGACGCCTACGCCGATTCGCTGAGCCGGGTGTTCCTGTACGCGGCGCCGTTCGCCCTCGTCGGGTTCGTCCTGGCACTGTTCCTCAAACAGGTTCCGCTACGCGACACGGCCGCCAGCGGCAGCACCGACCTGGGCGAGGGGTTCGGCATGCCGACCATCGAACCGCCCGAGAAGCTGCTCGAGGTCGCCATCGGCCGGTTACTGCACCGCAGCCAGGGCGTCGACCTGGAGGCCCTGGCGCATTCGCCGCGCAGTCACGTGGACACCGCGGCGCTGTGGGCGCTGATCCAGATCTACCGGCACGCCGCGGTGACCGGGACCGCGGATCTGCTCGACATCGCCGACGAGCGCCGGGTGCCCCGCCAGATCCTGGAACCCACCTTCGGCCGCCTGGTGGCCACCGGGTACGCCACCCGCGCCGGGAACGCGTTCACCCTCACCCCGGCGGGCGCCGCGGAGATCAACACGGCCCGCGACCTGATCTCCGGTTGGATCACCGAAACCCTGGCCCAGTCGGCGGAATTCCAGGGCCGGCCGGACCGGATGCAGGTGCAGGGCGCGCTGGACCGGATCGCCCGCGGCGTGCTGCTGGAGCGCGACGCCGCGGCGGACGAAACCCGCCCGCTCAAGCTCGGCGCCGGCCATCGTTCGACCGGCCGTCCGACGAGAGCTCAGACGGGGGCTCCCCGCCCGGCCCCGGCAGAGCCGCCCACCCGGCCGTTCCGGACCCGGGGCTGAACAGCAACGCCGAAGGTCAACCGCGACTGGCGATCACGCGTTCGGCGATATCCACCACCCGCGCGTTGCTCTCCTGCGACAGCCGCCGGATCATGTCGAAAGCCCGCACATCGTCGACCTTGTAGCGCTCCATGATGATGCCCTTGGCCTGACCGATGCGGTCCCTGCTGGCCAGTGCCGACTGCAGCTGCTCGCCCTGGCGGTGCGCCAGGATCGCGGCGGCGGCGTGCGCGGCCAGCACGCTGCCCGTCGTGCGGGCGTCCTCGTCCCACTGCTGAGGTTCGAACCCGAAGAGGTTGAGCGCACCGGCGGTACGGTCGGCGGTGTACAGCCGGAACGAGAGACCGCTGAGCACCCCGATCTTCACCGCCGCCGCGGAATACGCCGGCCATCGGGTCTCGGCCCGGAAATCGTCGGTGCGCACCATGATGTCCTCCACCGCCGCGGCCAGGCACGGCCCTTCGTCGAACAGCCGCTGCAGCTGATCCAGTTCGTGCGGCAGGTCCGTCGTGGTGGCGTGCGATTCGAAGTTTCCGCCCGGCGTGATCAACAGGATGCCTGCGGTGTCGACTCCCGGGATCAACTCCACCGCCGCGGTGGTGACGTGGGAGAGGATCTCCTCGGTGCTGGTCGGGACCGCAACGGCGCGAGCCAGCTCACCCATGCGGGCAGCCAGTGCTCGGCCTTGCAAGTCGGACATGTCCGGCAGGGTGCCCCGGGGCGCCCAGAACCAAACGATGCGTTTGGCCGGCGCCGTGCCGGGTAGGTGAACACTCATGTCGAATGCCCGGCTGGCGGTGGTGACCGGCGCGTCGAGCGGGATCGGGCTGGAGTTGGCCCGCCTGTTCGCCGCCGACGGCTACGACCTCGTGGTGGTGGCCGATGAGCCCCAGATCGGCGATGCCGCCGTCGAGCTGGCCGGCGCCGGGGTGCGGGTACAACCCGCGCAGGTCGACCTGCGCGACACCGACGCCGCGCAGCGAATCCACCGGATGATCATCGACACCGGGCGCGTGCCCGATGCCATCGCGCTCAACGCCGGGATCGGCCGGGCGGGCCGATTCGTCGACGGTGACCTGCAAGCCGATCTGGACATCATCGACGTGAACGTCCGGTCCACGGTAGCGCTGGCCAAGTTGCTGCTGCGCGACATGGCCGAGCGGGACAGCGGCACAGCGTTGTTCACCTCGTCGATCGTGGCCACCATGCCCGGCTCCTATCAGACGATGTACAACGCGTCCAAGTCGTTCATCCAGTCCTTCGCCGAAGGACTGCACGACGAATTCCGCGACACCGGCGTCTCGGTGACCGCCCTGATGCCCGGACCCACCGACACCGAGTTCTTCCGCCGGGCATCGATGATCGACACGCCCTTGGGCCGCCTGCCGTTCAAGGACGACCCCGCCAAGACCGCCCGGCAAGGCTATGACGCCATGCTGCGCGGTGACCAGAAGGTGGTGGCCTCGTCGTTGGCCAGCAAGCTGATGGGCGCGGTGGCGCACGTGCTGCCGGATTCGGTGAAGGCGGCGGCCAACCGGCTGATCGTCCGGCCCTTCGGTGCTCGCTAGAGAAAGGGTGCCTGCCATGCCTCCAGAGGAAGTCGACAGCGTGCTGACGGTCAAACGCGATACGTCGGCCACCCGCAGCCGGGTGTGGGAAGTCATCGCCGACGGCTGGACCTATTCGCAGTGGGTGGTGGGCAACAGCCGGATGCGGGCTGTCGACCCGGGCTGGCCGGCCGTCGGCAGCACGATCGAGCACTCGATCGGGGTGTGGCCGCTGCTGCTCGACGACATCACGGTGGTGCAGGACTGCCGGCCGCTGGAGGAGCTGGTGTTGCTGGCCAAGGGCCGGCCCCTTGGCAAGGCCCGGATCACGTTGCGCCTGTTCGATATCGACGGTGGTTGCCGCATCGAGATGGCCGAGGTCCCGGTCGGCGCACCCATGGGATGGGTGCCGCACCGGTTGGCGCTGCTGGCCGTCGTGCCGCGCAACCGGGAATGCACCCGGCGCCTGGCCGCCCTCGCCGAACGCCGCACACCCGACGATGCCGAGTAGCACCAGCGCCGACGCCGTGGTGATCGGCGCCGGGCACAACGGGCTGGTCGCTGCCGCCCTGCTGGCCGACGCGGGCTGGGATGTCATCGTGGCCGAGGCCCAGGACGAACCGGGTGGGGCGGTGAAGAGCGCCGAGTTGTTCCCCGGTTACCTCAGCGATCTGTACAGCGCCTTCTATCCGCTGTCGGTCGCCTCCCCCGCGCTGCGCGCACTCGGGCTGGAGGACCACGGCCTGCGCTGGACGCACGCACCCGCCGTGGTGGGCCATGCCCGCGCCGCCGAGGATACTGACGCACCGGTCATCTACCGCGACATCGAGCGGACCGCAAGCGAATTGGATCGGGCCCGGCACGGGGACGGCCGGCGCTGGTGCGATCTGTTCGACCAGTGGGAGCGCATCAAGGCGCCGCTGCTGGACACCCTCTTCGCCCCGTTTCCCCCGGTGCGGGGACCGATCGGCCTGCTGCGCCGTCTCGGTACCGCCGAGGCGCTGCGGCTGGCACACCTCCTGTTGTTGCCGGCCGGGGTGCTGGCCGAGCAGCTCTTCGCCGGCGACGCGGCCCGGCTGCTGCTGCTCGGCAACGCGATGCACGCCGATGTGCCGTTGGACGCGCCGGGTAGTGGGGTGATGGGGTACCTGCTGATCATGATGGCGCAGGACGGCGGCTTCCCGGTGCCGGTGGGCGGGGCGGGGCAGTTGACCGCCGCCCTGGTGCGGCGCGCCGAGACCGCGGGAGCCCAGATCCTGTGCGGCCGACCGGTCAGCGGTATCGAGGTGCGCGGTGGGCGGGCCACCGCCGTGCGCACCGCCGACGGATCCACCATCCGGTGCCGACGCGCCGTCATCGCCGATACCTCGGCGCCGCAACTGTTCCGGCGTCTGCTGCCGCAGGACGCGCTGCCGGCCGCGCTGGGCCGGGCATTGGACCGGTTCGTCTGGGACACGCCCGTCCTGAAGATCAATTACGCGTTGGATGCCGCCATCCCGTGGCGCTCGAGCAGCCTGCACGGTGCGGGCACCGTGCACCTGGGCGCCGACCATGACGGACTGATCCGCTGGATGGCCGACCTGAACACCCGGACGCTGCCCGAGCATCCGTTCCTGCTGTTCGGCCAGATGACGACGGCGGATCCGACCCGATCCCCGCTGGGCACCGAAAGTGCTTGGGCCTACACCCATCTGCCACGCGGGCTGGCCGACGACGAATCCGCACAACGCCTGGCCGAACGCGTCGACGCGGTGCTCGAGGCACATGCCCCCGGGTTCACCGGCCATGTGGTCGGCAAGTCGGTGCAGCGACCCTCCGATCTGGAGGCCGGTGACGCGAACCTGCACACCGGCGCCGTCAACGGCGGAACGTCACAGTTGTTCCAGCAGTTGATCTTCCGGCCGGCGCCCGGCTTCGGGCGCGCCGAGACACCGGTGCCGAATGTGTTCCTGGGCAGTGCGGGCGCCACACCGGGCGGCGGCGTGCACGGGGTGTGCGGGCGCAACGCCGCCCGGGCGGCGCTGGCCGCCGACGGCTTGGCCGGCTGGCCGCGGCGCCGGCTCACCCGCGCCGCCGGCCGGTTCCTGCTGGGCTGACCCTGCTCACGTGTCGGCTGAGGCCGTGCGCCCGGCGCGCTGCGCCTGCCGCTTACGCTTCTCTGCCTCGGCGAGCTCCTCCACCTGGTCGGCCTTGGCCCGTGTCGCTTCGGCCGCGGCCCGGTCCTCGCGCGAATCCTTGAGTGCGGCAGTGGTTTCGGCGGCCACCTCACGTTCTGCAGCGGCGATGCGGTCGAGCTCGGCACCTTTGGCGGCTTCCACCGACTCCGTGCGCCTGGCCGCGGCCTGGTCGGCCTGCCGCTTCGCGGCGGCACCGCGCGTGCGGGCGGCGCGCTCGGCCTCGCGTTCGCGCCGTTCCTCGGTGGCACGGGCGTCGTCGACGGCGGACCGCTCCGCGGCCAGTGCGTCGGACTGGTCCTCGGCGACCTGGTCCAGCTTGGCTTTCAGGGTCGCATCGGCCTGCCGGCGTTCTGCGGACGCCGATGCCCGCAGCGTCGCGGCGCGGCCCAGGGCGCTGCTGCGTTCGGCGAGCGCGACACCCCGGCGGCGCAGATCCGGGTCGCCGAGCGCACCACCCACGGTCGCGTCGAGCACGCCGAGTGATCGTTCAAAGACCAGCCGGACCGGCGCATCGTCGGGCAGTCGGGCCAGCACCCGTTGCTCGATGAGCGTCAGCGGCAACCGTGCCAGCTGGTATTCCAGCCGCAGCACGGTACGGGGCAGGTCGGTCACGTTCATGGTGGAATCCTTCGGTTGGCGGTGGTTTCAGGGCAGGTCGGCGCGGTCGGTCAGCTTCTCGGCACGGCGCTCGAGACGATCGGCCTCGGCCTGCTCGGCCGCGGCCTGATCAACGGCGTCGCGGTGCTCGTCGACGGCCTCGGCGGCGTCGGTCGACGCGTCCAGGATCTCGCGCCGTTCCTGCGCCTTGGCCTGCGCCACGTCGCGTTCGGCAGCGCGCTGCGCGGCCGCCTTGTCCCGTTCGGCCTGCAGGCGGGCGGTCTCCTCGGCGACCTGTCGCTGCTGGGCCCGTTGCTCATGCACGACACCCTCGGCGGTGGCCGCCGCCTGCTGCACCGCGCTGCGCTCGGCCGCGGCGTCGCGGCCGGCTCGGGCGGCCTCGGCGCGGGCGGCTTCCTCCTGCGCGTCGGCGACGGCTTCGACGGCGTTGGCCTCCTTGCGTTCCCGTGCCTGGGCCTGCTCCAGCTGACCCTCCGCGGTCAACGAATCGTTACCGGTCACCGCACCGGCGATCTCCTTGGCCTTGCCCTTGACCGAATCGACCAGCCCCTTGCGGGCCTCGTCGGCCTTGCTGTGTTTGCTCATCACTTTCCCTCTCGTCGGGTCAGCCAGCAGGATGCACAGTTGTGCCGGATCTGAAACCGGGGGTGGGCACGATCACCGGTTCGGTTGGTGTGGCCTGCGTTTCACCACGGCGCGGACGGCGCCGCCGAGTACGGTGGCGGCGGCGACCCAGGGTCCGGCGATGATGATCGGATCCATCCAGACGTGCGCCTTGTCCACCCGGGTGGTGCCGGCGCGGGAACGCCAGCCGTGATGCGTGAACTCGGTCCTGATCCCGGTTTCGGTGAACGGGTTGTCGGGACGACGGGTGAGAAACGACGCCAGATGGCTCTCCACCGCGTCGATCCGGTCGGCGCCGATGAGCAACAGCCAGTGCGCGGCCCGGCCTTCGCTGTAGCGGTAGGCGTATCGGCGGACCGCTCCGGACAGCCCGCGTGGTGGAGCGGACGTGCCGAAAACCGGTGTCAGCATCTCGTGCTCGATCGACCGCTCGCGCGGCGTCTTCTCCGGTTGCCGGTCCGGGAAGATCCAATGCGCCCCGGTGGATTCCGGATCGAAGCGCTGCCAGGGCACGGCCGGCCGGTCCGCCGGGTTCAGGTCGGCTCCCCAGCCGGGGATGCGTGCGCGCAGCTCTTCGGCATCGGGGGTCGGCGGGTGTTCGGAGGTGTAGACCATGATGTGGCTCCTGTCAGCCGGCGGCGGGAAGGACGACCGGTTTGATGCAGTCGTCGAGCTTGGCAGAGAAGATGTGATAGCCGTCGGCGATGTGTTCCAGCGGAATACGGTGGGTGACAACGTCACTCGGCTTGAGATAGCCGTTCTGGATGTGCGAGAAGAGTCGCGGCCACTGTCGCTTGACCGGGCACTGGTTCATCCGCAGGGTGAGGCCCTTGTTCATGGCGTCGCCGAACTTCACCGCGCTGAACATCGGCCCGTAGGCCCCCATCACCGACACCGTGCCGCCTTTGCGGACCGAGTCGATGGCCCAGTTCAGGGCGATCGGGGATCCGCCCTGCAGCTTGAGCTTGGCGGCGGTGACGTGTTGCAGGAAGTTGCCGTCGGCTTCGGCACCGACGCAGTCGATCACGGAGTCCGCACCCAACCCGCCGGTGGCGCGTTTCATCGTCACCACGATGTCGTCGTGCTCGGCGAAGTTGTACGTCTCCGCGTGGGCGAAGGTGCGGGCCTTGGCCAGCCGGTTCTCCAGGTGGTCGATGACCATGACGCGGCCGGCGCCCATCAACCAGGCCGACTTCGCCGCGAACAGCCCGACCGGGCCGGCGCCGAACACCGCGACGGTGTCGCCCTGGTCGATATCGGCCAGCTGGGCACCGAAGTATCCGGTCGCGAGCGCGTCCGTACACATCAGTGCGTCCTCGTCGGCCATCCAGTCCGGGATGACGGCGGGGCCCACGTCGGCGAACGGCACCCGGACGAACTCGGCCTGCCCGCCGTCGTAGCCGCCGCAGGTGTGCGAGTACCCGTAGATGCCGCCCACGGCAGTCGCATTGGGATTCACGTTGTGGCAGTTCGAATACAGCCCGCGCGCACAGAAATAACACGAGCCGCAGTAGACGTTGAACGGGACCATCACCCGGTCGCCGGGAGTCAGGTTGCGCACCGACGGTCCGACTTGTTCGACCACACCGATGAATTCGTGGCCGAAAGTCATCCCGACCCTGGTGTCGGGCATCATCCCGTGGTACAGGTGCAGATCCGATCCGCAGATGGCGGCCATGCTCACCCGCACGATCGCGTCGTTGGGGTGCTCGATCGCCGGGATGTCCTTGTCCTCGACGCGAATCTTGTAGGGGCCTCGATAGACCATGGCACGCATAAGTCGCTCCTCCGTCGGTGCACCCTGGAGCTACCCGGTTTGCCCTGGGCGAAACGCCAGTGCTTATCCGCCCCGCTCCGGGGGTATGCCGGCGGGATGACATCCGGCACGACACCCGAGACCGTCGAGGATCCGGAGCGGGCGCTGCCGGACACCAAGCTCCGGCGCAGCATCACCGGTCCGCTGCTGTTCCTGTTCATCCTCGGCGATGTGCTGGGTGCGGGCGTGTACGCGTTGATGGGCGTGCTGTCGGAGAAGGTGGGCGGGGCGCTGTGGGCCCCGCTGCTGGGCGCGCTGCTGCTGGCGCTGCTGACCGCCGGTTCGTATGCCGAATTGGTCACCAAGTATCCGAAGGCCGGCGGTGCCGCCGTGTTCGCCGAACGGGCCTTCGGGCGGCCGCTGCTGTCCTTCCTCGTCGGCTTCTGCATGCTCGCGGCCGGGGTGACCAGCGCCGCGGGCTTGGCGCTGGCCTTCGCCGGGGATTACCTGCGCACCTTCATCGACGTGCCCAGCGTGCCTGCCGCCATCGTGTTCCTGCTGCTGATCGCCGCGCTCAACGCCCGTGGCATCAGCGAATCGGTCAAGAGCAATGTCGCGATGACCGTGGTGGAACTCAGTGGCCTGCTCATCGTGGTCGTCGCCGGTGCGGTGGTGCTCGGCGGCGGCCACGGCGACGCCGGCCGGCTGACCCAGTTCCCCGAGGGAACCACGCCGGCGCTGGCCATCCTGAGCGGGGCGATCATCGCCTATTACTCGTTCGTCGGGTTCGAGACGTCGGCGAACGTCGCCGAGGAGATCCGCGATCCGGCCAAGGTGTATCCATCGGCACTCTTCGGTGCGCTGATCACCGCCGGGGTGGTGTACGTGCTGGTCGGCATCGCCGCCGCGGCCGTGCTGGCCCCCGACCGGCTGGCCGGGTCGACCGGGCCGCTGCTCGACGTCGTGGCGGCGTCCGGGCTGGGCGTGCCGGACCGGGTGTTCGGCGCGATCGCCCTGGTGGCCGTGGCCAACGGCGCCCTGCTGACCATGATCATGGCCAGCAGGCTGGCCTTCGGGATGGGCGAGCACGGCCTGTTACCGGCCGTCCTGGCGCGCGTGCTGCCCCGCCGTCGCACGCCGTGGGTGGCCATCCTGTCCACCACCGCGGTGGCCATCCTGCTCACCGCCATCGGGAAACTGTCCACGCTGGCCGAGACAGTCGTCCTGCTGTTGTTGTTCGTGTTCATCTCCACCAACATCGCGGTGCTGGTGCTGCGGCGGGACACCGTGGCCCACACACACTTCCGGGTGTGGACGCCGGTCCCGGTGCTCGGGGTGGCCTCCTGCGTGTTGTTGATGTGCCGGCAGAGCGCCCAGGTGTGGCTGTTCGCCGGCGCGCTGCTGGCGGTCGGTGCGGTGCTGTTCCTGCTCACCCGGGTACGGCGCGGTGCCACCGGCCCGACCCATCCGCCGGAGCACCGGTGACGAATACCTCGGTGCGCAACGGTGAGACCCGCATCGGAGAGACCAGGGCCGGACAGACCAGGGCCGGACAGATCAGGGCAGCGGACGGTCAGCCGCAGGAGCTGGTGGTCCTCCTCGGCGAGGACGGCCGCCCGATCGGCACCGCACCCAAGGAGCAGGTACACCACGCCGGCACGCCCCTGCATCTCGCCTTCTCCTGCTACCTGTTCGACGATGCCGGCGCGGTGCTGCTGACCAGGCGAGCGCTGCACAAGAAGGCCTTCCCCGGCGTCTGGACCAACTCGTGTTGCGGGCATCCGGCACCGGGTGAGGATCCCGAGGCCGCCGTGCGGCGCCGGGTGCGCGAGGAGTTGCGCCTGGAGATCGGCGAATTGCGCTGTGTGCTACCCGATTTCCGTTACCGGGCGACCGCCTCGGACGGTGTGGTGGAGAACGAGATCTGTCCGGTCTACGTCGGCCGAGCGGCGGGCCCGGTACGTCCGGACCCCGCCGAGGTCATGGAGCACGTCTGGGTCCAGTGGCACGACCTGTGCGCCGCCGCCCGGCTGCCGTGGGCCATCAGCCCCTGGGCGGCCGCCCAGATCCCCCTGCTGGACTCCCTGCACCTGGTGGCGTTTCGCTGACCCGAACCGGGGTATTCCACGCAGGGCGGCGCCGTGCGATGCCGGATGTCGACCGCGGGGGCAGGGGGCCGGACGTGAATCGCTCACCCGTCGCTGTTGTGATCCCGGCCACATCCACGGGTTGTCACCCGTCCGCGCGGGGATGCGCGCCGAACCCCTGGGTGCACCACGGATCCGAGGAGCGCATTGGCTGAGCACAGGCACCCCACCATGGTCGACACCCGGCCCGGGCCCACGGCCGGAGACTCGTCATGCGATTGGCGCGCGCCCTTGTGCGCCCGGCTGCGCGCCGAACTGTCCGACTTCCTGTCCCGGCACTGCACCGAACAGCTGCGGGGCGCGCATGTCGACATCGCCACCGATGTCCTGCGCACCCTCACCCACGGCGGCAAGTTCGTCCGCAGCACCTTCATGTATCTGGGCTGGACGTGCGGGACGGCCGGCTGGGCACCGTCGGCTCCCGCGGTGCGGGCCTGCGCCAGTCTGGAGCTGCTGCACGCCTTCGCCCTGCTGCAGGACGACGTCATGGATTCGGCGCAGCTGCGGCGCGGGCACCCCGCCGCCCACGTCGCCTTCGGCCGCTGGCACCGCGAGCGCGGGCTGGGCGGCGAACCCGACAGGTTCGGTGAATCGGCCGCGGTGCTGCTCGGCGATCTGTGCCTGGTGTGGGCCGAGCAGATGTTGCGGACCAGCGGTCTGGATCACGACGCGCTGGCCCGGGTCTGGCCGCGTTACGACATGATGCGCACCGAATTGGCGGTCGGACAGTTCGCCGACCTGGTGAACGACTCCCGCGCCCTGCCGTCGTTGGACGACGTGCTCGACGTGTTGCGGCGCAAATCCGGCAACTACACCGTGCGCCGACCGCTCGAGCTCGGCGCGGCGATGGCCGGCTGCGGGCCCGGCGTCATCGAAGCCCTCGGCGCCTACGGCGGCGCGATCGGTGAGGCCTTCCAGCTGCGCGACGACGTGCTCGGGGTGGCGGGCAGCGTCACCGAGACCGGCAAGCCGACGCATACCGACCTGGCCGACCGCAAAGCCACCAGCGTGGTGGTGGCCGCCCACCTGCTCGCCGAGCCGGTGGTGCGCCGCGAACTCACCGAACTGATGACCGCTCCCCGGCTGGAGCCCGGTGACATCGATCGGTGGCGCACGCTCATCCACGCCAGCGGGGCGCTGGCCTGGATCGAGAATCTGATCGCCGAACGGCTGGGCCACGCGCTGAACCGCCTGGACCGGCCGGACATTCCGCACGGCTCACGTGCCGCACTCACCGACATGGCCACGTTCTGCACGGAAAGGCTTGCCTGATGCGTTCTGTGAAGGGTCGCACCGACCACGTCGTCATCGTCGGCGCCGGATTGTCCGGGTTGTCGGCGGCCCTGCACCTGGCCGGCCGCGGCCGGCGGGTCACCGTGCTCGAGCGGGACCCGGCACCGGGCGGGCGGATGGGCCGGGGGGATATCGCCGGGTACTCGCTGGACACCGGGCCGACCGTGTTGACAATGCCCGAGATCATCGACGAAGCCCTTGGCGCGGTGGGCGATTCGCTGTCGGCGCGGGTGGACCTCACGCCCCTGCACCCGGCCTACCACGCGCGGTTCGCCGACGGCAGCGAGCTGGCGGTGCACACCGAGCCGGAGGCGATGGCCGGCGAGATCGAGCGCTTCGCCGGGCCGGGCGAAGCCGCAGGGTATGTGCGGATGCGGGCCTGGCTGACGGCGTTGTACAAGGCCGAGTTCGACGGTTTCATCTCGGCCAACTTCGACTCCCCGCTGTCCCTGCTGACACCCCAACTGGCGCGGCTGGCCGCACTCGGCGGGTTCCGGCGGTGGGAACGCATGATCCGCCGGTACCTGAAGGACGAGCGGCTGCTGCGGGTCTTCACCTTCCAGGCGCTCTACGCCGGCGTACCGCCACACAGCGCGCTGGCCGCCTATGCGGTGATCGCCTACATGGACACCGTGGCCGGGGTGTACTTCCCCCGCGGCGGCATGCGGGCGATCCCCGACGCGATGGCCGCCGCCGCGACGGCCGCCGGTGTCGAATTCCGTTACGGTGTCGAGGTCGATCGCCTCGAGCACAGCGGGTCCCGCGTCACCGCCGTGCTCACCGGTGACGGCACGCGGGTGGCCGCCGACGCCGTGGTGTTGACCACCGAACTCCCCACCACCTACCACCTGCTGGGCCGCAGTCCGCGACGGCTGACGGCGTTGCAGCCCGCGCCGTCGGCGGTGGTCGCCCACGTCGGGTGCCGCGCCGCGACACACGCCGCGGGCCACCACACGATCGTGTTCGGCGACGCCTGGCAGCGGACCTTCGACGAGATCATCAACCAGGGCCGGGTGATGGGTGACCCGTCGCTGTTGGTCACGCGCCCTACGGCGAGCGATCCCACCCTGGCACCGCCGGGCCGGGACCTGCTGTACGTGCTGGCGCCGGCGCCCAATACCCAAGTGGGACGGATCGATTGGGACACCACGTCGTCGGCGTATGTCGAGCACATGCTCGACACCGTCCGGTCCCGGGTGCCCGGTCTCGGTGCGGACGCCGAGATCCTGGACGTTGTCAGCCCCGCCGACTGGGCGCGCCGCGGCATGCTGGCGGGTACACCGTTCGCGCTGGCGCACACCTTCGGTCAGACCGGGCCGTTCCGGCCGGCCAACACGGTGCGCGGCATCGACAACGTCGTCCTCGCCGGCTCGTCGACCGTTCCCGGGGTCGGTGTGCCCACCGCCGTGATCTCCGGTCGTCTGGCCGCCGACCGGATCACCGGCGTGAACGCGTCGTCCGCGCCGCGGGGTGACAGCACGATGAGCGGGGTTCGATGATGATCGGGGTTCGATGATGATCGGGGTTCGACGATGATCAAGGACGAACTCGATGCCGCCGGCCTCGAGGGCACGGACCTCCGCGCCGCCTACGCCCACTGCCGGGCCGTCAACGCCAGGGACGGCAAGACGTTCTTCCTGGCCACCCGGCTGCTGGCACCCCAGCAGCGCCCCGCGGTTCATGCCTTGTACGGGTTCGCCCGCTACGCCGACGACATCCTCGACTCCTTCGACGAGCGCGACAGTGCCCTGCGGGCCGAGCAGCTGCAGTCGTTGTCGGACCGGTTGTTCGGTTGCCTGACCGGTGGCGTCTCCCCCGTCGGTGACCCGGTGCTGACTGCCGTCGTCCACACCGCACACCGCTATGGGATCGGCTGGGAGCTGTTCGACGACTTCCTGGCCGCCATGCGGATGGACCTGACCGTCACCGGTTATCCGGACCGCCCCGCGCTGGAGCGGTACATGCACGGCTCGGCGGAGGTGATCGGGTTGCAGATGCTGCCCATCCTCGGCACCACGGTGGCCCGCGAGGAAGCCGAACCGCATGCCGCGGCACTCGGAAAGGCGTTCCAGCTCACCAACTTTCTCCGCGACGTGGACGAGGACCTGGCTCGGGGCAGGGTGTACCTGCCCGCCGACGAACTGGCCGTCCACGGGGTCGACCGCGAGCTGCTGCTGTGGTGCCACCGCAACGGACGCAGCGATCCCCGGGTGCGCCGGGCCTTGGTGGACCAGCATGCGCAGGCCCGCCGGGTGTACCGCGAGGCGCAGCCCGGCATCGGCATGCTGGCGCCGATATCCCGTCCGTGTGTGCAGGCCGCACTCACGCTGTACTCCGAAATCCTGTGCCGGATCGAGGAACTCGACTTCGAGATCTTCGGCACCCGGGCGAGCGTCGGCAAGCCCCGCCGGCTGGTGGTCGCGTTGCGTGGCCTGGCCGGCGCCTGGTGGGCCCGCAGCACGGTCCGGCGCCGATGAGCACCGAGCTCGACCAGTGGCAGTACCTGCTGGTGTTGGCCGCGTGCGTGCTCGTCACCGCGCCGCTGGAACTGTTCGGGCGCGGGGTGTACCGCCGGCCCCGCCGGCTGCTCACGGCGATCCTGCCGGTCGCGGTGCTGTTCTTGATCTGGGACGCGGTCGCGGTGGCCGCCGGCGTGTGGCACTACAACCCGCGCTACCTGCTCGGCGTGGTGCTGCCGGGCGCCCTTCCGCTGGAGGAGGTGTTGTTCTTCGTGGTCATCCCGGTGTGCGGGCTGCTGACTTACTCGGCGGTGGACACCATCTGGTCGTGGCTGAGCAGGCGGCGGGTGGAGTCGAGCCGATGAGCGGCCTCGGCTACACGCTGCCCGCCGTGCTGGCCGTCGTCATCGTGCTGGTGCTCGAATGGAAAGTGTTGCGTACCGGGCTGTTCCGCCGGGCCAGCTACTGGATCTCGATGGTGATCGTGCTCGGCTTCCAGATTCCGGTGGACGGCTGGCTCACCAAGCTCTCCGCGCCCATCGTGATCTACGACGACCGGCACACCAGTGGGATCCGGTTCCCGTTCGACATTCCGGTGGAGGACTTCCTGTTCGGTTATGCGCTGGTGACCGGTGTGCTGCTGTTGTGGGAGCGGCAACGGGCCCGCGCCGGGGAGCCCCGGTGACGGCGCCGGACCCACGGCGCGAGCGGCTGCCGGGCGGTACCGGGCTGCCCGACGCCGCCGCGCTGTCCCGGGTGCCGACCGTCGTGGTCGTCGGCGGCGGTATCGCCGGACTCGCGGCGGCCACGGGCCTGGCCGAGCGCGGTGTCCGCGTCCACCTCGTCGAGGCAGCCGACCGGCTGGGCGGCCGGGTGGCCGGCTGGCCGGAGTCCCTGGCCGACGGCAGCCGCGGCGGGATGAACCGCGGATTTCACGCCTTCTTCCGGCAGTACTACAACCTGCGGGCTCTGTTGCGGCGCGCCGACCCGCACCTGCGGGCGCTCTCGCCGATTGCGGACTACCCCCTGATCGACGGCGATGGGCGCCGGGACACCTTCCGCGGGTTGCCGCGCACGCCGCCCTTCAACGCGCTGGCGTTCGCATTGCGCAGCCCGACGTTCCGGCTGCGCGACCTGGTGCGGCTGGACGCCAAGGCGGCCGCGCCGCTGGTGACGGTCGGGGTGCCGGCCACCTACGACCGATTGGACCACCTCGACGCGGCCACCTTCCTGCGGGACATCAACTTTCCCGACGCCGCCCGCCATCTGGCCTTCGAAGTCTTCGCCCGCAGTTTCTTCGCCAGGCCGGAGAAGCTGTCCGCCGCCGAACTGGTGACCATGTTCCACATCTACTTCCTCGGCTCGTCCGAAGGTCTGGTCTTCGATGTGGCCAATGCCAATTTCGATGCCGCGCTGTGGAACCCGTTGCGCGAGTATCTTTCCGGCCTCGGGGTGTGCCTGCATCTCGGCGCCGAGGTGCAGGCGCTGGACCGCACCGTCGCCGGTGTGCGGGTGCGGGTCGCCGGCGCGCCGGACATCGAGGCCGACGCCGCGGTGCTGGCCACCGACATCACCGGCCTGCAACGCCTCACCGCCGCGTCGCCGACGCTCGGTGACGAGAGCTGGCGCCGGCGGGTCGCCGCGCTGCGCACCGCACCGGCGTTCGTCGTGCTGCGGCTGTGGCTGGACCGCGCGGTGCGCCGCGACCGCGCCGCCTTCGTCGGAACCGGCGGCCGGGCACCGCTGGACAACATCAGCGTGCTGGAGCGCTACGAACGCGAAGCCGCGCAATGGACCCGACGGACGGGAGGATCAGTGGTCGAACTGCACGCGTACTCGGTGACCGAACCCGACGCGCAGGTTCGGGCCGCGCTGCTGGCGCGCATGCACCAGCTCTACCCGGAAACGGTTCAGGCCGGCATCGTCGACGAACGCCTGCTGCGCCGACAGGATTGTCCCCGGTTCGCACCCGGTGATTTCGCCGGGCGGCCCACCGTGACGACTCCTGACCCACGAATCATGCTGGCCGGCGACGGTATTCGGGTCGACCTGCCGGTGGCGCTGATGGAACGCGCCGCCACCACCGGATGGCTGGCCGCCAACGGGCTGCTGGCCGGGTTCGGCTTGGCCGGCCACGAGCTGTACACCGTGCCCACCCGCGGGCGCTCCCGCGGACTGCGGCTGCTGGCCGCCCGCGCCCAGGAGCGGCACCGATGACCGGGCCGCTGCGGCGCTGGGCCCATCGCATTTCGCCGTTCACGGCGGCACGAACCCTGCCGTTCACCACGCTGGCGCCCACCGCATGGTCGGCGCAGCGACCCACCTACGGTGACGCCAACCCTGGGGTGATCCAGGCGGCACTGCGCCGGGCCGTGGGCCGACCCAGCGGCAATTGGTTCGTCTTCGCCGACAGCGCTCGCATCGGCGCCAAGCCGCTGGGCACGTGCGTCGCGGGTGTGCCGATCGTGGCGTGGCGCGGCAGCGACGGTGCGCTGCTGGCGGGTCCGCGCGCCTGCCCGCACCTGGGCGCCGACCTCGCCCTGTCACCGGTGGAGTGCGGGGCGTTGATCTGTCCGTGGCACGGGCTGCGCCTGGACGGGCGCCGGCACGGAACCTGGCGGGCGCTGCCGACCTTCGACGACGGGGTGCTGAGCTGGGTACGCCTGGATGCGGTGGGCGGCGAAACCCCCACCGAGGCACCCGTTCTGCCGGTGCGCCCGCCGGAACCCCGGTTGGCGGCGGTGGCCACCGTGGAAGGTGTCTGCGAGCCGGAAGACATCGTCGCCAACCGGTTGGACCCCTGGCACGGCGCCTGGTTCCACCCCTATTCGTTCACCGCGCTGCGGGTGCGTCAGGCCCCCGCGGCCACCGACGACCTGAGCCCCGAGGACGACCGCTTCGTCGTCGACGTCACATTCAAGGTCGGTCGGCTGGGGGTGCCCGTGGTCGCGGAGTTCACCACCCCGGAGCCGCGCACCGTGGTGATGCACATCGTCGACGGCGAGGGGGTCGGCAGTGTCGTGGAAACCCACGCCACCCCGCTGGGACCCGGTCCCGACGGCCGGCCCAGGACCGCGGTGCTGGAAGCGGTGATCGCCCACTCGGATCGCAAGCACTTCGGCAAGTCGGCGGCCGTCGCCCCGCTGCTCCGCCCGCTCATGCGGATGGCCGCGGCCCGGCTGTGGCGTGATGACCTCGCCTACGCCGAACGGCTCTACCAACTGCGATCGATGGGGTGACCGCCAGGTGAGCACGTTTGTCGCAACCGCGGTCTGGGTACATGGTGTGCCATGCACAGCCCCGTCACCACGGACACGCCGCACGAAGCACCCGCCACCGTCGGGCTCCTGCTGAACTTCGCGGCACTGATCGCGATCACCGGTGCCTTCGCGCTCGGCCTCGATGGCCGGATGGGAACCGCGGTGGTACTCGCGGTCGCCGGACTGGCCGGGTTCATCGCGAGCCTGGTGTGTTTCGCAGTGGACAGCGTGGACCGTCGGGGGGCCGAGTCGCCCGTCGAGTGAATGCGGCCGGCTTGGACGATTGGGGCTGTCCCGCAACGCCATCCGGCCCGAGTACATCTCGGTTTACACTCGGCGGCGTTTCGATTCGGTGACGGAATTACGGCACCCGCGCAGCACATCACCGGCGGGTGCGGCCCGAAGACCGAATCCTGGCAATAATCGCTTATCACCCTGGGTGTTACCTGGCTGCCGGTGAGCACATTTTGACCTCCCAGCAAATTTCGGTGCGGCGCGCCTGTTTGCAAACAAAAAGACCAGCGTGTGAGGCCTGCGAGCGGAACGACGACCGATGTGGCACCGTGCCGGCACCAGCGGCGGCGACGCCGCCCGGCGTTGCTGGCATACCGGCCGGACAGCGGTCAGGACATCCGCAGGCACGCGTCCCGCCTGCCACGGGGCGGTGCGCGGCACCCCCACGGCCGGCCGAACGGCGCTGTGCAAGAGGGCGGTTGATCTGCCTTAATGATGCGCAACCGCTTGGCCTGCCAGAAAGGCTGTCATGCCCGCCATCCGTCCCGTCAACCGATTACTCATGGTCGTTGCCCTGGTGGCGGCGGCGCTCTACGGCATCGCACCGCAACCCCGCGCCGCGGCCCTGGCCCCGTTGACCATCGACACCTCGGCCACCGCGATGGGCATGGCCGAATCCAACCTGTACTTCATGAACGCCACCGACCTGGCCGCCGCCATGCAGAACTTCCAGGCCATGGGCGTCAAGCAGATCAGGGTGTTCCTGCCCTGGCGGGCGATGGAGCCGCAGAAGGGCAAGTACAACTGGGTGGACGCCGACCGGATTCTCGATGCCGCTGCGGCACAAGGACTCGCGGTGGTCGGCGCGGTGACCAGCACGCCGACCTGGGCGTCCAAGGTGGGCTTCTGGTTGCCCAACGCGGCACCGGACGACCCCAACGACTACGCCAGGTTCATGACCCAGGTGGCCCAGCGGTACGGTTCGCGCAGCAGTGCGCCCAGGGTCGCCGCGTACGAGATCTGGAACGAACCGAACGGCAACACCGGATGGTCACCGCAGCCGAACGTCGCGGGCTACACCGCGTTGCTCAAGGCCGCCTACACCGCCGTCAAGCAGGTCGAGCCGACGGCCCCGGTGATCGGCGGCGTGCTGGGGGCCGGCCTGACCTTCGGCACCTGGACCATCAACCCGGTCAACTACCTGACCCAGATGTACTCGGCGGGCGCGCAGGGCTACTTCGACGCGCTGTCCTTCCACCCGTACAACTTCTCCAGCAGCTTCTCCGCGGGCGCCCCGTACGCCAACACGCCCTACCAACAGGTGAAGTCGTTGCGGGCGTTGATGAATGCCGCCGGTGACACCGGCAAGCTGATCTGGACCACGGAGTACGGCGTCCCGACATCGGCGGTGAACGCGCAGACCCAGGCCGCGTGGATAACGGATTTCGCGACCACCTGGTCGACGCTGCCCGGCGTCGGGCCGATGTTCATCTACTGCCTGGTGGACCGGCCGAACGAGACCCCGTGGGGCGTCTTCAACCAGGCCTGGACGGCCAAGCCTGCGGCCACGGCCATCGCCAATTGGATTGCCGCCCACCCGGTCCGGGGCGCGGTCATCTCGAAAACCAGCGGCTAACGGACCGTCGCGCGCGCCAGGTCGATGGCGTACTGGCTGACGAAGGTGCCCGCCGACGGTTCGCCACGGCCGCACGACCCGTCGGATTCCCCGACGCGTTTCACCCACAGGTAGGCGTCGGCGTGCGGTCCCGCGGTGTCGGTGGTCGGCGGGGTGCCCAGCGCGCGGCCGTCGGGATTGCACCAGTAGTACTCGCCCGCCGCCGGCCCTGCACCGTTGCGCGATGTGTCGATCACGTAGTGCGCGCCGCCCGTCTGACCGGAAATGGCCTCGCCGTAGCCGATTTCCTCTTCGGTGGTGAAGTAGTTGGTGGTGTTCAGGCTGAAACCCCGCGCCTTGGCCACGCCAACCTGGTTGAGCCGGGCCGCCATGGTGTCCGCACTCACCCATCGGGAGTGGCCCGCGTCGATATAGACGGCGGCGGCCGGGTTACGGGTCAGCGTGTCCACGGCGTAGCTGATCAGGTCGAAGCGTTCCTGGCGCTGGTCGGCAGACAGACAATCGGCCATCGCCAGCGCATCGGGTTCCAGGATGATCGCGGCCGGCAGGGCGCCCAGCCCGGCGGCGACCCCGTCGATCCACTGTCGGTAGTCGGCCCCCGACGAGAAGCCGCCCGCGGCGTAGCTGCCGCAGTCCCGGTGCGGGATGGCGTACAGCGCCAGCACCGGCGTCGCTCCGGCCGCCGCGGCGTCGCCGGCGAGCTTGGCCACCGTGCCACCGACCGTGCCGGCGGAGAACGCCTGATCGAGCCAGTACGCCTGCGGCGTGTTGGCGATGGTGGTCAGCTCGGCACTCGGCGGGTTGGCGGCCTGCGCGGCCCGCATCGCCTTGGAGATCGGGTCGACATAGAACGGCCGGCCGGCGAGCGGGTTGGAGTCGTCGGCCAACCGGATGACCGGGGCCGGCTCCGCCGCGATCGGGATGACCGAGCAACCGAGACCGGCGACCGCCGCGGCCGCCACGAACGGAGAGATCCACCGCGCGACGGCGCCGGCAGCTGAGGACTTCACGCCAGAGGAAAATAGTGTGGCCGATCACTTCGCGCCAATCGCCGCGGAACCGCCCGGACGGGCTGCAAACCACCCGCGCGAGCCGCACCACCGCACTGCATGGTGGTTCTCCGCCGCGGCACCGGGCTCAGCAACACTTCGTGCGCGCGGCCCTACCGTGGAGGGCACGCCCCCGCGACGAAAGAGGAGCAGCCATGCTGGAACTGCGGACCTATTCGCTGGCAAACGAGGCCGCGCGCCGGCGCTACACCGAGGACTTCTGGCCCGGGCACGTCCGCAGCCTGGCCAAGTACGGGATCACCGTGCACGGCGTGTGGACCGACACCGCGACCGACGGACACCGGGTGCTCGCGCTGATCGGCTACCGCGCCGGGGAGGACCCGCACCGGCTCGCCGACGCCTACCGCGCCAGCACCGACTTCGCCGCCGACCATGCCGGCTTCGACGTCGCGCTCATCACCTCGGTGCACACCGTCACGCTCGAACCGGTCGCCGGTACGTGAGCCTGTCGAACTCGCGGCCGTACTCGTCGACGGCCACCACATCCATCTCGCTGACCAGGACGCCGGGCCGGACGTCGACGCGCAGGAAGGCGTAGTTGCGGAACCGCACCCGCGACCAGCCCACGGCCTCTTGCTGTTTCGCGCCGCCGGCGGTCCAGACATAGCTGTTGGGCACGCTGGTGTCGGCGAGGACGTTGCCGCGGTAGCTCTCCAGCTCACCCGGCTGGAACCCGTACCGGGGCCGGCCTCCGCAGCCGACGGTGTAGTACACCGTCCCGTCGGTCTCCGGGTGGACGACGTCGTTGTCCAGGGCCGCCCTGGTCGGGACGCCGGCCCGGATGGGGTCGGTGCGTTCGAAGACGTGATTGTGACCCTGCAGCACCAGGTCCACCCGGTACCGGTCGAACAGGGCGCACCACGCCGCCCGGACGCCGCCGTCGCTGGCGTGCGCATCGGTGGTCGAGTACGCGCAGTGGTGGAAGAAGCAGACGATGAAGTCGATCGCCGGATCGGCGCGGTAGCCGGCCAGCGTCCGCTGCGCCCAACCGGTCTGCGCACCGCCGGAATAGCCGGTGTTGGCGGTGATCTCGTAACTCACGTCGTTGGCGTCCAGGGACAGCACCGCCACGTTGCCGTAGCTGAACGAATACACCGATGGGCAGTTCGCCGGGCCGTTGCCGGGGAAGTCGAGCCGGGCCAGATGGCCGCCGTAACCGTGGGTACCGTAGGCGGCCTCCATGTCGTGGTTACCGGTGGCGAACATCCACGGCGTGCTCGACGCGCTCGGTTCGATGGACCCCAGGTAGACGTCCCAGACGAAGGGGTTGAACTTGTCGAAGCCGGCGGGCAGCGTGCCGCCGGGACCGACGAACGCCGCCGGCTTGCCCAGCCCCGACGGGTCGGCGTAGGCGATATCGCCGGCCAGCACGTGGAAATCCGGCCGCGCGGCGATGATCTGGTTCAGCACGTTGGCGGCGTGCGGGACGTCGGGATCGTTGTCCGGCTGGTAGTAGCTGTCGTCGTAGTCACCCCTGACCAGACCCGGGGGCAGCGCCGGCGTCTGGTCGGTGCCCTGGTCACCGATCATGGTGAACCGGAACGGATCTGTGGCCGCCCGCGAACGCGGCATCGCCGTCGAAGCGGTCCGCACATCGCTGACGAAGCCGTCCTCGGTGCGCCAGCGGTAGTGGTGTGCCGCCGCCGGCGCGAGCCCGTCGACCGGTACGTGCACATAGAACTGCTCGGCGGCCAGCACGCCGCCACGCCCGTCCGGGATCTGCGTCACCAGGTTGCGCACCTCGGCCCGCACCGTGGCACCCAGCTCCGGCGTCGGGCCGTGGTCCAGGAACACCTTGCCGGCCTTGGGGTTTCGGGACAACTGCGCCGACATCCGCAGCTGGGTGGCCGCGTCGGCACCGTAGCCCACCCGCCGGTTGGCGACCGTCAGCGGTGCATCCAGCGCGTAGGCCGGCGGCCCGAACGGCGCCGCGCCGAGCGCCGCGACCGCCGTCGCGGCGGCCGCACCGCCGAGGAAGGAGCGCCGCGACACCGGCCGGCTGCGCAGATACTCCCGGTGCCAGTCATGACGCTCGGCCATCGTCATGCGGGCCGCCACGGCCGGCGGTATCCCGGTGTCCGGGAGATCGTCGGCACCGTCCATCACGGGGTCCATGAGTGGATGGTCACCCATATCCGGCCCCGATGGCCACCGGGGCGGGCGAACCGCGCCCGAACTCCCGATGAACACCCGGGCGGGGGCCGGCGTGCGCTAGAGTCCCGGGCTAGCCCTCCTTACCCCCGCCCCGACCCGTCACTCCCTGAAGGTATGCGAGCTCTCCCGTTGAAACGCTTCCACCGGGTCGCGGTGATCGCGCTCCTGGCCCTCGGCGCCCCGGGATGTGGCGCGGGCCCGGCCGCACCCGCGCCGGCCACCCCGAATGCCGCCGCCCCGGCCGTGCTGGGCCTGGGCAGTGCCGAACGCATCAACGCCTGGCGTAAGCAGCATTACGAGGCGTTCAAGACGCTGGGCACCGCGTCGGGCCGGCTCGCGACGGCGATCAACCGGGCCGACTTCGACGGTATCCACACCATCTGCCAGGACCTGACGATCGCCAACCAGCAGATCCGCACCAGCCTGCCCACCCCGGATCAGGCGCTGACCACGGCGCTGCGCCAGATGACCGGCCAACTCAACGAGTTGACCACGCGCTGCCCGACCTTGAGTTTCCGCTCCAGCACCGGCGATTTCATCCAGTTCGGCGCCGAGGTCACGGGGGCGGCCCGGTCGTTCGAGACGGCCCGCGCCATCCTGCGCAGCGCCGAACGTCAGTGACCGGGCCGGTTGCCGGGACGCTGGTTCACAGGATGCCGGTGCCCTGTGCGACGAACGCGAGCCCGACCAGGGTCAGGATGGCGACCACGATCTGCCTGCGGTAGCCGCCCACCCAGTCGTGCACGCGGCGCAGCACCGCCTGGGTTCGGGCCGGCGCCACCAGATTGCTGATCAGCACGACCTCGACGACGGCCAGGCTGACGATGATGAACACCACGGCGGCGCCGAGTTGGGCACCGAACGCCGCGCCCGAGGCCAGGATGGTGGCCAGTGAGAACGTCACCAGCGACGGGTTGGGGCCGGCCCAGAAACCGATCACCGCTGCCACCCACAGCGCGCCGCTCTCCCAGGCCCGGTGGATCTTGCCGAGCAGCCGCTGCACGGCCGAACCGCCGTCGGCCGGCGCGTCCCGACCCCGCTTGAGCAGTCTGGCGATGGGCGATTCATCAGAACCCGTTGTGCCATCGGATGGTTCGGTCCGATCGGTCGCCGCCCGGCGTCCGCGCACGGCCCGGACCGCAGTCAGCGCGGCGATCAGCAGCACCAGTACCCCGACGCCGATCTCGATACCGCGGACCGTGGCGCTGGTGCTGGTGCGCGGGTTGGCCAGGTCGTGCACGAATGACGAGAACATCGCGGTGTTGTGCAGCACCAGCAGCGGGACCAACAGCAACAGGACGCTGGCGGTGACACAGCCGATCCAGTACACCAACAGGTTCTGCGCCGGGCGGGGCCGGGACACCAGGAGCAGGTTGACGCCCAGCCGAACCGGGTCCAGCGCAATCGGAAGCGCCAGCACTGCCACCGAACTCCACATCGCCGACAAGCCGTCCTTCCCGTCAGTCGCCGAATGCGCCGCAGCGCAACGGTTTCACGAGTCCAACCGGGCGAACTGGCCCTGCCGGTACTGCTCGGCGCAGGACGCCCGCCTGATCTTGCCGCTGGTGGTGATCGGGATCGAGCCCGGCGGCACCAGCACCAGGTCCGCGATGCTCAACCCGTGCGTGGTGAACACCGCGGTGGCCACCTCGCCACGGACGGCGGCCAGCTGCTGTGCCACCTCGGCATCGGAGGTCCCGCGCGTCTTCTGTTCGATGACGGTGACCAGCTTCTCGGTCTGGCCGTCGGCGACAGCGATCGCCGCGACGCGGCCGCCGGTGATCTCCTGGATCGTCGCCTCGATGTCGTCGGGGGAGTGATTACGGCCCCGCACGATCAGCAGATCCTTGATGCGCCCGACGATGAACAGCTCACCGTCGTGGAGGAAGCCGAGGTCACCGGTGCGCAGCCATGGACCGTCCGGGACGCCGTCCGGCGGGTCGGCCAGCACACCCCCGAACGTCTGCGCGGTCTTCTCCGGGTTGCCCCAATAGCCTTGGGCGACGTTGGCCCCGTGCACCCAGATCTCGCCGGTCACCCCCGGTGCGCAGGTGATCCGGGTGTCCGGGTCGACCACCCGCACCAGCGGCTGCGTCGGCACGCCGTAACTGACCAGCGGGGTGCCCCGCCCATCGGCCGACGGCGTCGCCCGTCCTTCGGACAGGTGCTCCGCGTCGAAGTACACGGTGCGCGGCGCCTCCCCCGGCGCCCGGGTGGCCACGAACACCGTCGCCTCCGCCAGACCGTAGGAGGGCCGGAGCACCGATTCGCGAAGGTTGAACCGGGCGAAGCGCTGGGTGAAGCGGCGCAGCGTGGCCGGGTGCACCCGTTCGCTGCCGGTCACGATGTTCAGCACACCGGACAGGTCGAGCCCGGCCATATCGTCGTCGCTGGTCTTGCGGGCCACCAGTTCGAACGCGAAGTTGGGTCCCGCGGTGTAGGCGTTGGGGTTGCCGGCCAGCAGTTGCATCCACCGCGCCGGCCGCTGCAGGAACGCCACCGGACTGGTGAGCACGGTGCGCAGGCCCAGCAGCACGGGCGCGCACACCCCCAGCACCAGGCCCATGTCGTGGTAGAACGGCAGCCACGAGACGATCGTGGTGTCCGGCGGCGCGACCTTTCCGCGGTCGGGGAAATAGCCCGCCAGCAGCTGGTCGAAATTGGCCAGCACGTTGCGGTGGGTCATCATCACGCCGGCGGGTTGCCGGGTGGAACCCGACGTGTACTGCAGATACGCGGTGGCGCCGCCGTCATCCAGGTCGGCCTGCGCACCGAATCGGGAGTCCTCCCCCAATCCGTCCACCTCGATCAGCGTCGCACCGTGCTCGGTGGCCGGGCCGAGGTGCTCGGCGACCACACCGGCGACCGGCGCGGTGGTGAGCACGGCGCTGGGCAGGGCGTCGCGCAGCACCGCGCCGACCCGCTCGTCGGCGGCACCGCCCAGGGGCACCGACAGCGGCACCGCGATGCGCCCGGCCAGCAGCGCACCGAGGAAGGCCGTCACATAGTCCAGTCCCTGCGGGGCCGCCACGACGGCCCGGTCGCCGGCGGACCCGGTGACCGACAGGGCTTGGGCCACAGCCGAAGCGCGCCGGTACAGCTGCATCCAGGTCAGCGACTCGGGCTCGCCGTCCCACTCCCGGTCGTAGTCGATGAAGGTGACCGCTGGATCGTCCGGCTGCAGACTGGCCCGCTCACGCAGCACGGCCGGGATGGAAGCCTCAATCACGTTGCTCACCCTACTGGCGGACCCTGCCCGCGGTACCCCCGTCCGGGCTTAGCTGGGTGGACTATCGTTGGCCCGGCGCACGGTGCCGTGCCTCGGGGCCGAGGGCGCGGCATGGGGAGTCCGACGGTTCGGTAGGGGTGCAATGGTCTCGTTCGATCCCGTCGCCGTGATCGGGATGGCCTGCCGGCTGCCCGGCGGCATCGATTCGCCGGACGGCCTGTGGGACGCGTTGCTGCGCGGCGCCGACCTGGTGACCGACATTCCCCGGGAGCGCTGGGACGCCGACGACCACTTCGATCCCGAGCCCGGTACGCCCGGCCGTTCGGTGTCGCGATGGGGGGCGTTCCTCGACGATATCGCCGGGTTCGACGCCGACTTCTTCGGCCTCGACGCCGACGAGGCGACCGCGCTCGACCCCCAGCACCGGCTGCTGCTGGAAACCTCCTGGGAGGCGTTCGAGCATGCCGGGCTGCCGCCGGAAACGGTGACCGGCTCCCTCACCGGTGTCTTCGTCGGACTGACGCACACCGACTATCCCCCACCGTCGCAGGAACCGGATGGCTTCCAGGGCAACGGCTTCGGTATGGCCTCCGGGCGGATCGCCCGCGCGTTGCGGGTGCACGGGCCTGCCGTTTCGGTGGACACCGCCGGATCGTCGAGCCTGCTGGCCGTGCACATGGCATGCCGCAGCCTCAACGACCGGGAAAGCGACCTGGCATTGGCCGGCGGCGCATCGGTGATCCTGGAACCGCGCCGGTTCGCCGCGGCCTCAGCGCTGGGGGTGTTGTCACCGACCGGCCGCTGCCGGGCATTCGACACCGCCGCCGACGGCACCGTCATCGGTGAGGGCGCCGCCATGGTGCTGCTCAAGCGGCTGCCCGATGCGCTGCGCGACGGCGACCGGATCCTGGCCGTGGTGCGCGGCACCGCCGCCAATCAGGACGGCCACGACACCGCGGTCGCGGCCCCGTCACCGCGGGCGCAGCACACGGTGTACCGAAAAGCGTTGGCGGCGGCCTCGGTTCACCCCGGCACCGTCGGCATGGTCGAGGCACATGGTCCCGGCACCGCGCTCGGCGATGCGAACGAGTTCGCCGGCCTGGCCGAGGTCTACGGCGTCGAGGGTCCCTGCGCGGTGACGTCGGTCAAGACCAATTTCGGCCACACCCAGGCCGCCGCTGGGGTGCTCGGCCTGATGAAGGCGGCGCTGGCCGTGCGGCACGGGGTGGTGCCGCAGAACCTGCACTTCAGCCGGCTACCGGACCAGCTCGCCCAGATCGACACCAAACTCTTTGTCCCCCACGAGCTTTCGCCATGGACCGGCAACGGCGGTCCGCGCCGCGCGGCGGTGTCGGCGTACGGCTTGTCCGGCACCAACGTGCACGGCGTGCTGGAACAGCCGCCAACACCACCGGACCCGGCACCGGCCACGCCGCCCGGCCCCCTGCTGTTCCCGCTGTCGGCCACCTCGGCCGAGGAGCTGCGCCGCACCGCCGACCGGCTGGCCGGGTGGCTGCGCGAGCACGACGAGGTCGCGCTGCCCGATCTGGCCTACACGCTGGCCCGCCGTCGCGCGCACCGACCGGTGCGCACCGCCGTGGTCGCGGACAACGGCGAGCGGCTCGGTGCCGCGTTGCAGGAGATCGCCGCGTCCACCGTCGACCGTCGCGCGGCGCTCGGCAGCGCCGACCGGGGCCCGGTGTGGGTGTTCTCCGGGCAGGCCGAATGGACCGGTACGGGCGCCGAACTGATCAGCGGCGAACCGGCATTCGCGGCCGTCGTCGCGCAGGCCGAACCGGTCATCGCGCGTGAGTGCGGGTTCTCGGTGACCGAAGCCCTGTCGTCGTCCGACGCCGTCGCCGACCAGAGCCGCCGCCAGCCGGCCGTGTTCACCATGCAGGTGGCGCTGGCCGCCGCGCTGCGGGCGCGGGGTGTGCACCCGGGCGCGGTCATCGGCTACTCGCTCGGGGAGACCGCGGCCGCCGTGGTGGCCGGCGCGCTGTCCCTGGCGGATGGCTTGCAGGTGGTGTGCAGCCGGGCCAAGCTGTTGTCCCGCATTGCCGGTGCCGGCGCCATGGCGACCGTGCAACTCCCTGCCCAGCAACTGCTTTCGGAACTGGCGATGCGCGGCAAGAACGATGTGGTGGTCGCGGTGGTGCCGGCACCCGATTCGGCGGTGGTGTCCGGCACCGCGGCCGCGGTGGCGGAACTGGTCGCGGCCTTGGCACAGCGCGATGTGCGAGCCGTGCCGCTGCCCACCGATCTGGCGACGCATTCCCCGCAGGTCGACCCGATCATCGAGGAGTTCACCGCGGCGCTGGCCGGGCTCAGCCCGACGGCACCGGATGTCCCCTTCTACACCGCCACCTCGTTCGACCCGCGCGACAAGCCCGTCTGCGACGCCCGGTACTGGGTGTCCAACCTGCGCAAGATGTCCCGGTTCTCCGCTGCCGTGCGCGCCGCGCTGGACGACGGGCATCGGGTGTTCGCCGAGCTGCTCCCCGACCCGGTGGTGGGCGCCGCGGTCGAGCGGACGGCCCACCAACTCGATATCGCGCCGGCCGTTCTGGGCGGCGCGGTCGAGTCACCCACCGGTCTGCTGGACTTCGTCGGCCGGGTGCATGCCGCGGGCGCGGCGGTGGATTTCGCCGTGCTCTACCCGCAGGGCCGGTTGGTGGACGCACCGCTGCCCACCTGGACCCGCAGGCGGCTGTGGCTGGACCCCGGCACCGGCGACGCCGCGCGCCCCGGCGGGCACACCGTGGCCGTGCATCCGCTGCTCGGCGCGCACGTGCGGTTGCCCGAACGGCCCGAGCGGCACGTCTGGCAGACCACGGTGGGCGCCGACACCGACCCGGCACCCGGCGCGGTGTGCTGTGAGATGGCGCTCGCGGCCGGCCGCGCGGTGTTCGGCGACGCCGTCGAGGTGCGCGATCTCTCGTTCGAGCACCCGCTGCCCGACGACGGCACGCTCACCACCATCGCGACCGGTGATACGCCCGGGCCCTTGGCATTCGCCGTCGAAAGCCATCCGCAGGGCACGCGGCGCAGGCATGCCGCTGCGGTGCTGCATCCGGCCGAGCCGGTCGAGGCGCCGGCCCGCGACATCGGGCGCGGGGTGCTGGCCGATATCACCCCGGACGCCGCGGTCCGCGCGGAGCAGGGCGACTACGTCGTACACCCGCACCTGCTGGCGGCCTGCTTTCGGGCGGTGACCGAGCATCCGGATTTCCCGACCGGGCCGATGCCGCCGACCGGTGTCGACCGGCTGCGCGTGCACGGGCCGCTGCGCGCCGCGCGCTTCTGCCACACCCGCATCACCACCGCGTCACCCGAGGGCGCCGAGGCCGATGTCGAGGTGCTCGACGAGGACGGCGCCGTGCTGCTAACCGCGCACGGAGTGCGCTATCGGGGAACCGGGCATCGGCCGCTCGATGACCGGCTGTTCGCCACGCAGTGGCGCCACCGCGCGCTGCCCGACATTCCGCACGCCGACGCCGGCGCCTGGCTGCTGATCGGCGGCGCGGACGACCCGATGGTCGACCGGCTGGTTGAAGCGCTGAAAAGCCTTGGCGCGCACCCGTCGAGCACAACGTGGGATGCCGCACCGATCGACGGCCGGGTGGAGTTGACCGGTGTCGTGATGGTGCCGGAGCCCGGTGCCGGCGGCGAGACCAGCCCGGATCTGCTGGGGCGGTTGGCGCGCAGCGCCGCACAGGTGTCCGCCGCATCCGGATCGACGCCGCGCTGGTTCGTGGTCACCCGCGGGGCGCAGGCCGTCATCGACGGTGAGCGGCCGGACCTGGCCCAGGCCGGTGTGCCGGGATTGGTCCGGGTGCTCGGCAACGAATATCCGGAGCTGGCGGCCACCCACATCGATATCGACGACAGCGCAGGCGTGGCGGGCGATGTCGCCAGGCAGCTGCTGCTGGGATCCGACGAGGACGAGACCGCGTGGCGCGACGGCCGCTGGTACACCGCACGGCTGGTGCCCGCGCCGCTCGGCACGCAGGACCGGCGGTCCGCGGTGCTCGACCCGGCGCGCGACGGCCTGCGTCTGCAACCCCGTGACTCCGCTGACCCGCCGTCGCTGGAACTCGTTGCGGCCGAACGTATCGCGGTGGCCGCCGGCCAGATCGAGGTGGCGGTGCGGGCCGCGAGTACCGTACCGGACACGGCCTTTGCCGGCACGGTGACCGCCGTCGGGCCGGGTGTCACCGCTCACCGGATCGGCGACCGGGTGGCCGGCGTGTGCCCCGCCGGCGCCTGGCGCAGCCACCTCACCTGCGATGCCGATCTGGCCGTCACCTTGCCCGCGGGCCTGCCCGAGCACACCGCGGTCGCCGCCACCGTCTCGCATGCCACCGCCCATCACGCGCTGCACCACCTGGCCCGGGTCGTCGCGGGCGAGGTGGTGCTGGTCGATTCCGCGGCGACGGCCACCGGCGCCGCGGCCATCGCGCTGGCCGGTGCGGCCGGGGCCCAGGTCGCCGTGGGCCGGTCCGCGGCAGTTGGCCGCGAATTCGACATCGTGCTCGACACCTCCGGCGGTGCGGGCATCGAGATGCTGGCTCCCGGTGGGCGTTTCATCGACCTGGCGGCGCACGACGGGGAGGTTCGCGTCGACGCCGCCGCGCTGCGCGGTAACCGGTCGTTCGGCACGGCCGATCTGGCGGCGCTGGCCGTCAGCCACCCGCAGCGGTTACCCGACGTGTTGGCCGCGGTGTACCAGCTGCTCGCCGAGGGCGCCTTGGCCGCACCGGAATTCGTCACCCAGCAGCTCACCGACGTGCCGGCGAGCGGCATCACCGCTGCGGTGCTGGAGATGCCCACCGGCGGTGTGCCGGTGGTGGTGCCGCCCGAACACGTCCCGACATTCCGTGGGGACGGCGCCTATATCGTCACCGCCGGGCTGGACGACCCGGGGCTGCGGTTCGCCGAACGGATGGCCGCCGGCGGGGTCGGGCGGCTGGTGTTGTGTTCACCGGCGCAGCCGTCACCTCGGGCTCTCGAGCGGGTGGAGGCGATCCGCGCGGCGGGCACCGCGGTGACCGTCGTGTGCGCCGATATCGCCGACCCCGGCACCGCCGCGCGCCTGGTCGGCGCCGCCGACGGGACTGCGGTGCGCGGGGTGCTGCACGCGGGAGCTCCCACCGGTGACCTCGAAGACCCCTGGGGGCCATCGGTTGTCGGTGCGTGGCGGCTGCACACGGCGACGGCCGGCCAACCGCTGGACTGGTTCGCCGTGTTCACCTCGGTCGGCGTGCTGGCCGGCTCGCCGGGTCAGGGCATCGCCGCGGCGGCCGGCGCCTGGCTGGCGGCGTTCGCCCGCTGGCGCCGCGCCGCGGGCCTGCCCGCCACCACGATCGCGTGGGGGGACGGCGCGCCGGACGGTGCCGACGCCGGCGAGGCGTTCGAGATCCTGTTGCGCCACGACCGGCCGTACACCGCGTACACCCGGCCGGATTCGCCGTGGCTGGCCGCCGTCGCGGCGCGCGGCCCGTTCGGTGTGGACCTGCGTGGCGCACGGCGCCCCTCGGCCGACGCCACCCGGCTGGCCACCGAACTGGACGGGCTGCCACCGGCCGAACGGTCGCAGCGGTTGCGCACGATGATCACCGAGCAGGTCAGCGCCGTGGTGCGGCACAGCATCGACCCGGACCGGCCGCTGCCGGAATCCGGTATCGACTCACTCGGTGCGCTGGAGTTGATCACCCGGCTGGAGACGGCCACCGGCGTGCGGATCCGGGGCACCGAGATCACCACCATCCGCGCCCTGGCGGACCTGCTGGCCGAGCGGCTGAGCTCAGGTGGCCGCGTCCTGTAGCTCCAGCGGCGGCTCGGCGTCATCGACCGAACCCCGCCTGCGCCGGGCCCAGCCCGCCCCGGACGGCCACCAGTTGTACCGGCCGACCAGCACCGCCAGTGCGGGCACCGTGATGGTGCGGACCAACAGGGTGTCCAGCAGCAGACCGACGCCGATGATGAAGCCGCCCTGCACCATCGAGCCGATGCTGCTGAACACCATCGCGAACATCGGCGCGGCGAAGATCATCCCGGCGGAGGTGATCACGCTGCCGGTCGACCGGACCGTGCGGATCACACCGGAGCGGATGCCGTGCGGGGACTCGTCGCGGATCCGGGAGATCAACAGCATGTTGTAATCGGCGCCGACGGCGACCAGCACGATGAACGCCATGCCCGGCGTGCTCGCCGACATGAACTGACCGCCGATCAACTGCAGCACGATCACCCCGATGCCCAGCGACGACAGGCACGAGAGGATCACGGTGCCGACGAGATACAGCGGTGCCACCACGGCCCGCAGCAACAGCACCAGGATCAGGAACACCACCACCACCGTCATCAGCACGATGAACTCGAGATCGTGGTTGTAGTAGTCGCGCAGCTCGCTGTAGTACGGCGTCATACCCGACATCGATATCGACGCATCGGCCAGCGAGGTGTTGGCCTGTGCGCCTCGCGCGGTGGCCAGGATCGTCTTAACCTGGTCCATCGCCTTGGTGTCATACGGGTCCAGGGTGGACTCGACCAGGTAACGGGCCGAATGCCCGTCGGGTGACATGAACACCTTGACCAGATCCTTGAACCGGTCGTTGCCGAGGATCTCCGGGGACACGTAGAACCCCGCGGCGCCGGGATCGGACGCGTTGAGTTTCATCGACAGCAGGAAAGCCGAAGCGCGCGAGAGTCCTTCGCCGAGTTGTTTGGTCTGGTCGTCCAGGATGCGCACCCCGTCGGCGATCTTGCGGCTGCCGTCGGCCAGTGCCGCCGCACCCTGGTCCAGGGCGGCGATCTGATTCTGCATACCGCCGCCGGGTGCTCCGCCGGATGCACCCGGACCGGTGAGGCCCAGCGAATGCAGGGCCTTGGTGGCGGCGTCCAGGGTGGGCAGCACCTTGTGCAGGACATCGGACATGCGCTGCAACCGATCCCGGTCGCCTGCGCATTTCTCGTCGAGCTCGCAGTTGGGGTCGGCCTTCATGGTTTCCAGCGTGGTGTCGTTGAGCCACAGCGCGTCGTTGAACTGCGCCATGTCCGGCAGCAGCGAATCCCGGCCGATCAGCTTCTGCAGATCATCGGAGTTCGGCAGCGCGCTGCGCATACCGGCCAGCGACTTGCTCAGGTTGTCGAGCACCCCGGTGGTCTTGGTGAGCTGCGTCCGCACCGTCGCCAGGCTGTCGGCGAGTTTGTCGGCACCGCCGGTCAGCGCGGCCCTGGCGTCGCTGCTGGCGGTGATCTTCGCCGTCGCGTCGGCGAGCTTGTTGCCGATCTCGCCGGCCTGGTAGCTCAGCGTGGCCTGCTCCAGGGGCACCCCCGTCGGCCGGGTGACCCCGCGGACCGCCGAGATGTCGGGCAGTTGGGCCACCCGTTGCGCCATCTGCTCCAGATCGGCCAGCGCCTTGGTGGTCCGCAGGTCGTGCGGCGACTGGACGAACACGTACTGGGGTGCGGTGAGGCTGGCCGGGAAGTGTCGTTCGATGGCGGCCATCCCGACGTTGCTCTCGGCCGACGGGGGCAGGGCGTTACGGGCGTCGTAGCTGGTGTGCAGCAGGGTCACACACGCCGCCAACGGGATCAGGATGACCAGGCTGCCCACCAGGTGTGCCACCGGGCGGCGCACGATGTGAATCCCGGAGCGGCGCCACAGTTTGTCGGTGAGCTCGCGCTTGGGTTTCACCCAGCCCCGGCGGCCGGTCAGCGCGAGGATCGCCGGCAGCAGCGTGATGGAGGCCAGGAACGCGACCGCGATGGACACCGCCAGCGCCGGGCCGGTCGTGGAGAACACCTTCAGGGAGGTGAAGCTCATGCCGAGGAACGTGACGGCGACCGTCGCCGCGGATGCGGCGATCACCTTGCCGATGGCGACCAGTGCCCTGGCGACCGACTGGTCCGAATCCAGGCCCTGGCGCAGGTATTCGTGATAGCGGCTGATCAGGAAGACGGCGTAGTCGACGCCCGCGCCGATCATCATGGCGCTCATGAACACCAGCGTCTGCTGCGAGATCGCCAGGCCCATCTCGGCCAGCGCGGCCACCACCTGGGTGGCGGCCGCCTGTGAGACGCCGATGGTGACCAGCGGCACCAGCATGGTGACGATGTTGCGGTAGACGACGAGCAGGATCACCAGAACCATGGCCACGGTGGCGGTTTCGATGACGCGCAGATCCCGCAGCCCGATCTCCTCGCGCTCGGCGACGGTGGCGGTCAGGCCCGTCATGTGCATGGTCACCGCGGAGCCCGCGACGGTGTCCTTGACGATCCCCACCACGCGCTGATACGCCGCGCCCGACTCCGGTGACCCCAACTCGCCGACGATGCCGACCGGGATGAACCACGCCTTGTGGTCCTTGCTCTCCATCACGTCGCGCAGCGGTGGTTGGGACACGAAGTCCTGCACCATGACGACGTCGCGCTGGTCGTCGTGCAGCCGTTGGACCAGGTTGCGGTAGACGTCCTCGTCGGCCCGGGTCAGGCCGTTCTCGTTGGTGAGCACCACCAGCGCGATGTTCTGGATGCCCGGTTCGCCGAATGCCTCGGTCATGTCCCGGGTCGCCGCCATCACCGCCGAATTGGCAGGCAGCAGTTCCTGATTGCGGTCACTGGCCAGTTTCATCAGCGGCGTGACGGTCACCGACAACACCGCGACCAGGATCAGCCAGGCGGCGATGACCCACCACGGCCGGCGCACCACCAGATGTGCCAGTCGCTCGAAGATGCCGCCTGCCCGTGCACCCTCCGCCCGCTCCGCCGTCGGGGTGAGGTCACGGCGCGGCCTGCGTGGCCAGCTCAAGCTCACATCTTCTCACGGCCGAGTCGGTCGCCGTACCGGGCCAGCGCGTCGGCGTCCAGCATGCCCAGGTGGGTGCAGTCGACGGGGTGCACGGTGATCGCGCCGGTGACGTGTGGTCGCCAGCTGTGCTGCAGCGCCGCACCGCGGCCGGGCTCGTCCCGCTCGGCGGCGTAGATGACCACGTCACCGGTGAAGACGCCGGCCGCGTGTTCACCGTAGAGCCGCACGTTGGTCTCGAAGTTGCGCACCAGCGTCTCCAGCAGCCCCGGGTAGCCGGGCATGTCCAGACCGGCGAGCTGGCCGCTGTCCACCGTGCGGCCGGCCCGGCCGCTCAGCGCGGGCTCGGCGTCCAGCAGGATCACGGCGGCGACGGCGGCGCCGCGGCGCTGCAGTTCCACCGCGACCGCATGGGCCAGCACGCCGCCGAACGACCAGCCCAGCAGTCGGTACGGTCCGTCCGGATCGTGGGCCTGGATGCGGTCGGCGTAGTCGGCCGCCATCTCGACGAGCGATGCCGGTGCCTGCTGCCCGGTCTGCTGCAGCCCGATGATCGGGCCGGCCAGGTGCGCGCCGAGCGCCTGGTACGGCCAGCTGACACCGCTGACGGCGGGCAGGCAGTAGAGCGCGCTGCCGTCGCCGTCCTTGAGGGTCTGCACGGGCGGCAACTCCGCGACCGCCCCCGTCCCGGCGCGCAGCCGCGCGGCCAACGCTGCCACGGTGGGCGCCTCGAAGACCGTGGCCACCGAGACGTCGAGGTCCAGGTCCGCCTTGATCGCGGCGACCAGGCGCATGGCCGAGATGCTGTCGCCGCCGAGATCGAAGAAGGACTCGTCGGAGCCCACCCGCTGCACGCCGAGTACCCGCCCGTAGCCGGCGGCCAGTGCCGCCTCGATGGCATCGACGGGGGCCCGGTGGTCACCCGCGCGGTATTCCGGGGCGGGTAGGGCCCGGGTGTCGAGCTTGCCGTTGGCGGTGACCGGCAGCTCGGGCAGCACGACCACCGCCGCCGGGACCATGTGGGCGGGCAACCGCTCGGCGAGCCGGGCCCGGACGGCGACCGGGTCGGCCGCGCCGGTGACGTAGCCGACCAGCCGGCGCGCCCCGTCCCGGTCCTCGCGGGCAAGCACGGCGGCCTGGGTCACCCCGTCGACCGCCGCCAAAGCCGCTTGCACGTCGCCCAATTCGATGCGGTAGCCGCGGATCTTGACCTGCTCGTCGGCCCGGCCCAGGTAGTCCAGTTGCCCGTCGGCGCGCCAGCGCACCAGGTCACCGGTGCGGTACATCCGCGCACCGGCCCCACCGAACGGGCACGCCACGAACCGCTCGGCGGTCAGCCCGGACCGGCGCAGGTAACCGACGCCCACGCCGGTACCGGCGATGTACAGCTCGCCCACCGCTCCGCGCGGTACCGGGCGCAACCACGGGTCGAGCACGAACAGCGCCGCACCGGGCACCGGTGACCCGATCGGTACCGGAACCGAGTCCGGTGCCAGTGTCTCGGTCATCGCCGCGTAGATGGTGGCCTCGGTCGGGCCGTAGGCGTTGACGACCGGGTGAGCGGGTGCCCAGCGGGCCACCAGTTCGGGCTGGCAGCTCTCACCACCGAGCACCAGTGCGGCCGAGCCCAACTGGTCGGGCGAGAGTACCCCGGCCGCCGACGGTGTCTGGGTCAGCACGCTCACCCGCTCGGCGGTCAGCAGTGCCTGGAATTCCTCCGGTTCGGCCGCGACGGACTCGGGCACGATCACCAGGCGGCCGCCGTGGAGCAGCGCGCCCCAGATCTCCCACACCGAGAAGTCGAAGGCGTATGAGTGGCATTGCGTCCACACCTGTTCGGCCGGCAGGCCGGCGCGCAGCGAACCGCCCAGCACGTGTGCGGTCACGTTGCGATGGGTCACCGCAACACCTTTGGGGGTGCCGCTGGTGCCCGAGGTGTAGATGACATAGGCGATGTCGTCGGGCGCGGGTGCCGGCAGCGCGGTCGCGGGTGCACCCGCCGCGCCGGGATCGTCGACGGTGACGACGCGCAGCCCCGTCCCGTCGAGGCGTCCGGCCAGGTCGGCACCGGCGACCGCGGCCACCGGTTCCGTATCGGCCAGCATGACGGCGATCCGTTCGGCGGGCAGGGCCGGGTCCACCGGGAGGTAGGCGGCACCGGTCTTGAGCACTGCGAGGATCGCCACGATCGCCTCGGCCGAGCGCGAGAACAGCAGCGCCACAGTGCGTCCCGGCCGGACACCGGCACCGGTCAGCAGATGCGCCACCCGGTTCGACGCCTCGTCGAGGTCGGCGTAGGTCAGCGACCGGCCGGCATGACGGAGCGCCACCGCGTTCGGTGTGCGCGTCGCCTGCTCGGTGAACAGGTGCGGGATCGACACCGCGGCATCCGCCGGGCGGGTCAGCGCCGCCCGGTGGGCCAGCGCATCCAGCTGCGCGCGCTCGTCGTGGCCCAGCGGATCGATCGTGGCGAGCCGGCGGGCCGGCTCCGCGGTCATCGCCTGCAGCACCCGCTCGAATCGGCTTGCCAGCGCGTCGATCACGGCGGCGTCGAAGACGTCGGTGTCGTACTCGATGCGCAGGCCCAGCTCGCGGCCCGGTGCCACCTGCACGGTCAGCGGGTAGTGGTTCTGTTCGTGGCTGGTGAAGCCGGTGACGGCCACGGTGTCCTCGGCCGCCTCGCCGGTGGCGACGGGATAATTCTCGTAGGCGAACAGGGTGTCGAAAAGCTGTTCCTGCCCGGCGATCCGGTGAATCTCGGCCAGCGACAGATGCTGGTGCTCCAGCGTCGCGTTGTGCGCGCCCTGCAACTGGTCGAGCAGCTCCGCTGCGGTGGTGCTCGCCGTCAGCGTGGCCCGCACCGGCACGGTGTTGATCAGCAGGCCGACCATCGATTCCGCGCCCGCCAGCTCCGTCGGGCGGCCGGACACCGCGGTGCCGAACACGACATCGCGCTGACCGGTCAGGCCCGCGAGCACCTGCGCGAAGGCGCCCTGCAGCACGACGTTCGGTGTGCTGCGGCCGGTCCTGGCCAGTTCCTCCACGGCGGTGGTGATGCGCTCGGGCAGCCGGACCGTACGCACCCGCTTGGGGCCTGCCCCGGTGCGCCGCGCGGGGCCCACCAGGGTGGGGGTGTCGAACCCGGCCAGCACGCCGGCCCACGCCGCCCGGGCCGCGTCCACGTCGCGGTCGGCCAGCCAGCCGAGGTACTTCCGGTACGACGGCGCGGCCGGCAGATGCTGCCCGTGGTAGGCGGCGAAGATCTCCCCGAGCAGGACGGGCACCGACCAGCCGTCCAGGACGATGTGGTGGTTGGTGAGCACCAGCCGGTGCCGGTGCTCGGCGGTGCGGATGACCGCGACCCGCAACGGCGGCTGGCGCTCCAGGTCGCCGACCGCGGCGCGTTCGGCCGCGCAGAACCGCCCGATCTCGTCCTCGGGCTCCAGTTCGAGGTAGCTCCACGGCACTTCGGGATCGGCGGGGATGATCTGCACCGGTTCGTCGGACTGCCTGCTGAACCGGGCCACCAGGTGCGGGTGCCGCAGGATGACCCGCTGCACGGCGGCGCGCAGGCGGTCGGGCGCCAAGGGGCCGGACACCGTGAGATCCAGTTGTACCGCGTACAACTCGGCTCTGTTCGCCAGATTGCTGTGGAACAGCATTCCCTGCTGCAACGGCGTCAGCGGCAGGATGTCGGCGATGCGGTGCCGGCGCGCCAACTCGTCGATCTGGCCTTGGGTCACCCGTGCGGGCGCGACGTCCGACGGGGTCAGCCCGCCGCCGCCGGCGCGGACGTGGGCGCAGATGCCGGCCAGCGCCTCGAACCACAACCGGCTGAGCCGGGACACCCCCTCGGCGTCGAGCGCCGACGGCGCCCACGTCCAATTCGCGTGCAGCTGCGGACCGGAGTCGGTGTCGACCGTTCCCGCGTTGAGTTCCACGGTGTGCAGCAACGGCATCGGCACCGCGGTGCTGACCGCGGTGGCGGCCGCACCGTCGCGCGCGATCTGCCAGAAGTCGCCGTCCAGCTCGGGGCCGCCGCCGAGGCGGCCCAGATAGTTGAACCCGATCACCGGGTCCGGTGTCTGCAGGGCCGGATGACCGGTCAGGTAGCGCAGCAGCCCGTAGCTCAGGCCGTCGGGCAGCCGGCGCAGTTGTTCCTTGGCATCCTTGATCACCGCGCCCAGCGCGGCATCGCCGGCGGCCACTTGGCTCCAGGACAGCTCGCCCCGACCCGGTGTCAGCGCCACCGGGTATTTGGTGGTGAACCACCCGACGGTGCGGGACAGATCCACCCGGCCGAGTTCCTCGTGCCGGCCGTGACCTTCGACGTCGATCCCGATCGGTGCGCCGCCGGTCCCGGCGAATTCGGTGACGGCCAAGGCGAAAGCGATCAGCAGGATGTCGTTGATGCCGGCATGGAACGCCGCGGGCACCTCCCCGAGCAGCGCCCGGACGGTGTCGGCGTCGTCCAGGGTCATCGACAGCTGCCCGGCGGTGGCGAAGGTGTCGACATCGGGCCGCAGCGCCGGGAAGACCGTCGTGGTGGCCGATTCGCTGACCTGGCGCCACGTCTCGGCCTGTGCCGTCACCTCCGGCGTCGCGGCGTGCTGGTGCAACATCCGCGCCCACTGCGCGAACGAGCTCCCGGTCCGCGGCAGGGCGACGGGCTGACCGGCGCGGTGCTGCGCCCAGCCGAGGTTGAGGTCCTCCAACAGGATTCGCCACGAGACGCCGTCGACGGCCAGGTGGTGGACGATCAGCACGAGCTGACGGCTGCCGACCGCCCACACCGCGCTGAGCATGTGCCCGGCCGCCGGGTTCAGCCGCGACCGGGCGGCGACGACGGCGTCCTCGGACAACTCGGGCACGGTGTGCAGGCGGTCGCGGGCATCGACCGCACCCCCAGTCGGTACCGACAGCGACCAGCCGGTGCCGTCGCGGACCGCGGTGAGGCGCAGCATGGCGTGCCGATCCAGCAAGGCCTGCACCAGAATTGCGGCGTCGGCGGCGGTGGCGCCGGCCGGGGCCTGCACCACCACGGTCTGGTTGAACTCGTCCACCGGCCCGGGCACCTCGGCCAGCCAGCGCATGATCGGCGTCGTGGGCACCGGTCCGACGCCGTCGTCGGACAGTGCGACCACGTCGTCGGCCGGTGTGACCACCAGGGCCAGCCGCGCCACCGTCTGCTCGACGAACACGTCGCGGGGCCGGCACACCAGCCCGGCCGCCCTGGCCCTGGCCACCACCTGCATCGACATGATGCTGTCGCCGCCGAGCTCGAAGAACGGGTCGTCGACGCCGACGCGGTCCAGACCGAGTACCTCGGCGAAGATCCCGGCCAGGATCTCCTCGGTGGCGTCACCCGGTGCGCGGTAGCGATCGGCGTCACCGTAGCTGGGGGCGGGCAGCGCCCGCCGGTCCAGCTTGCCGTTCGGGGTGAGCGGCAACGCCGGTACCGGGACCACCGCCGCGGGCACCATGTACGCCGGCAGCCGGCTGCCCAGTGCGGCGCGGGTGGCCGCCGGGTCCGCGGCGCCGGTGATGTACCCGACCAGCCGCTTGTCCCCCGGCCGGTCCTCCCGGAGGATCACCGCGACCTGCCCGACATCGGCCAGCCCCGCCAAAGCCGTTTGCACATCGCCCAATTCGATGCGGTAGCCGCGCAGCTTGACCTGCTCGTCGGCGCGGCCCAGGTACTGCAGCTGCCCGTCGGGGCCCCAGCGCACCAGATCCCCGGTGCGGTACATGCGCTGTCCCGGCGCACCGAACGGGCAGGCCACGAACCGGGACGCGGTGAGGCCGCCGCGGCGCACGTAACCGGCCGCCACCCCGGCGCCTGCCACGTACAACTCGCCGACCACGCCGACCGGCACCGGCCGCAGCCGCTCGTCGAGGACGAATGCCGCCGCGGCGGGCACCGGGCTGCCGATGGGTACCACGCCGGCTCCGGCCGCCAGGGGTGCGCTGACCGCCGCGTAGATGGTGGCTTCGGTCGGGCCGTACGCGTTGATCATCGGGTGATCCGGTGCCCAGCGGTCCACCAGTTCGGCCGGGCACGCCTCGCCGGCCACCACGAGTGTGGTCGACTCCAGCCCGCGCACCGGCAACATCAGTGCGGCCGAGGGTGTCTGGGTCAGGACGGTCACCTGCTCGGCGAGCAGCAGGGCGTGCAGTTCCTCGGGTGCACGGGCCACCGCCTCGGCGGCCACCACCAGCCGTGCCCCGTGCAGCAGGGCACCGAAGATCTCCCACACCGAGACGTCGAAGGCCAACGAATGCCACTGGCTCCACACGCCGCCGGACGGCAGTTGCGCACCGACCGATTCCAGCAGCGACACCACGTTGCGGTGGGTGACCGCGACCCCCTTGGGCAGCCCCGTGGTTCCCGAGGTGTAGATCAGGTACGCGAAATCGGACGGGTCCGGCAGCGGCAGGGCGGTGACGGGTTGCGCCGCCACGGCGGGATCGCGCACGTCGATCACGGGCACGTCGAATTCGGCCAGCCGGCCGGCCAATTCGCCGGTGCTGACGGCCGCAACCGGCGCGGCGTCGGTGAGCATGAACCCGACCCTGGCCGCCGGCAGCGCGGGGTCGATCGGCAGATAGGCGGCCCCGGTCTTGAGCACCGCCAGGATCGCGGTGATGGCGTCGGCCGATCGCGAGAACATCAGCGCCACAGTGCGTCCCGGTTCGGCACCAGCACCGGCCAGCAAATGCGCCAGTTTGGTCGACGCCTCGTCCAGTTCGGCGTAGGTGAGGGTCCGGCCCTGCCACGTCAGCGCCGGCGCCTGCGGGGTGCGGGCGACCTGCGCGGCGAACAGTTCGGGGATGACGGCGCCACCGGCCGGCCGGCCCAGCGCCGCGCGGTTGCCCAGTGTGTCCAGGCGGGCCTGCTCGGCCTCGTCGACCAGGCTCACCGCGGACAGCGGCCGGTGCGGCGCGGTGGTCATCGCCACCAGCATCCGCTGCAGCCGGGTGACCATGGCCTGTACCGTCGCCGCGTCGAACACATCGGTACGGAATTCCACCTCGCCGCCGATACCGGCCGGCGCACCGGTCGGGGTCCACCGCTCGGACAGCGAGAACGTCAGGTCCATCCGCGCGGACTGGGTACCGAGCGGAATCGAGGTGGCCTCCAGGCCTTTCAGCCCCGACCCGGCCGCCGGGTCGCTCAGGCCGGCGAAGTTCTGCCAGGCCAGCATGACCTGGACCAGCGGGTGGTGGCTGAGGCTGCGCGCCGGGTTGAGTCGCTCCACCAGCACCTCGAACGGCACGTCCTGGTGTTCGAAGGCTTCCAGGCTGCGGCCGCGCACCTGCTCGAGCAGCTCGGCCCAGGTCGGGTCGTCGCTCAGGTCGGCGCGCAGCACCAGGGTGTTGACGAAGAAGCCGACCAGGTCGTCGAGTGCCGGATCACGCCGTCCGGCAATCGGGAAGCCCACGGCCACATCAGGATTGGCGCTCATCCTGGACAGCAGGGCCAGCAGCGCCGCCTGCACCACCATGAAGCTGGTGGCGTTGTGACTGCGTGCCAGCCCGGCGATGCGCTCCTGCAGCTCCGCGGGCCAGTCCACGGGCACCGTGGCGCCGGCCATGTCGGCGATCAACGGGTAGGGCCGGTCGGTGGGCAGTTCGAGCCGTTCCGGCAGCCCGGCCAGCGTGTGCTCCCAGTGCGCGAGCTGCGCGGCGAGCCGGCTGTGACTGTCGTCCAGCCGGCCGAATTGGGCGTGCTGCCACAGCGTGTAGTCGACGTACTGCACGGGCAGCGGCGTCCAGTCCGGGGCCTGTCCGGTGCACCGGCTGGCGTAGGCCACCCCCAGATCGGCGACCAGGGGCCGCAGCGACCAGCCATCGGCCGCGATGTGATGCACCACGGCCACCATGACGTGTTCCTCGTCGCTGACCCGGAACACGCTGACCCGCAACGGGATATCGGTTTCCAGGTCGAAGGTCAGCCGGGCGATCGATTCCAGGGCGTCGTGCAGCCGGGCCGGTGACCACCCGCTCGCGTCGACGACGTCCCAGCCGAAGTCGGCCCGCTCCGCGGCCACCACGACCTGTTGCGGGGTGCCGTCCGGGGCGGTGAACACGGTGCGCAGGCTCTCGTGCCGGGTCACCACGTCGGCCACCGCGGCGCCCAGGGCCCCGACGTCCAGGGCGCCGGTCAGCCGTAGCGCCGCCGCCATGTTGTACACCGGGGACGGGCCGTGCACCTGGTCGATGACCCACAGCCGGTTCTGCGCGAAGGACAACGGGATCGCGGCGGGCCGGTCCACCGGGACCAGCGGCTGCAGTCCGCCGTCACCCTCGTCGATCCGCGGGGCCAGCTGCGCCACCGTCGGCGCCTCGAACACCGTGCGGACCGGGATGTCCACGCCCAGAGCCGTATTGATGGCGGCCGTCAGCCGCATGGTGGACAGCGAGTCGCCACCGAGATCGAAGAACGAGTCGTCCACGCCGACCCGCTCCACGCCGAGCACCTGGGCGTAGACGCCGGCCAGGATTTCCTCGGTGAGGGTGGCTGGGGCGCGGTAGGCCCCCGCGGTGTATTCGGGCTCGGGCAGCGCGCGGGTGTCCAGCTTGCCGTTGACCGTCATCGGCAGCGCAGGCAGCCCGACCACCGCGGCCGGCACCATGTAGGCCGGCAACCGGTCGGCCAGCGCCGCGCGGGCCTGTGCCGGATCGGCGGTGCCCGTTATGTACCCGATCAGCCGCTTGGCGCCGGGCCGGTCCTCGCGGGCGATCACCACCGCCTGCTCGACACCGTCCAGCGCGTTCAACGCGGATCGCACGTCGCCGAGTTCGATCCGGAAACCGCGGACCTTGACCTGATCGTCGGCGCGGCCCAGGTACTGCAGCTGCCCGTCGGAGCCCCAGCTCACCAGGTCCCCGGTGCGGTACATCCGGGTGCCCGGCGCGCCGAACGGGCAGGGCACGAATCGTGTTGCGGTCAAACCGGATCGGCGCCAGTACCCGACCCCGACACCCCGGCCCGCCACGTACAGCTCACCGACCGCACCCGGCCGCACCGGGCGCAGCCAGTCGTCGAGCACGAACAGGACGGCGCCGGCCACCGGCGACCCGATGGGCGGTGCTCCGGTTCCCGGCCGCAGCGGGGTGCTCTTGGTGACCCACATGGTGGTCTCGGTGGGCCCGTAGACGTTGACCATGGTGCGGTGGTCCGCACTCCACCGGTCCACCAGCTCCGGCGGGCACGCCTCGGCGCCGATCACCAGCGCGGCCGATTCCAGACCGTCGGGCGACAGCGCCGCCACGGCGGACGGGGTCTGCGCGAACACCGTCACCCGCTCGCGGATCAGCAAGGCGTGGAACTCTTCCGCCGAGCGGGCCACCGCGTCGGGCACCACCACCAGCCGGCCACCGTGCAGCAGCGCACCCCAGATCTCCCACACCGAGAAGTCGAAGGCATAGGAGTGGAACTGCGTCCACACGTGTCGGGAGGACAGCTCGATGCCGATCTCCAGGCCCTGGAACAACTGCGTGACGTTGCGGTGGGTGACCGCCACCCCCTTGGGCACCCCGGTGGTGCCGGACGTGTAGATGATGTGCGCGATGTCGTCGGGCACCGGGCCCGGCAGCGCGCTGCTGGGCCGGTCCGCGGCCGCGTGATGCGCGTCGACGAGCACCGGCGCACCCGACCCGGGCAGCCGCTCGGCCAGCGCGGCCGTGGTGAGCACCGCGACCGGATCGGCATCGGCGAGCATGAATCCGATTCGGGCCGGCGGCAACGCCGGATCGAGCGGCAGGTAGGCCGCCCCCGTCTTGAGCACGGCCAGGATGGCCACGACGGCGTCCGCCGACCGCGGGAAGCACAGCGCCACCGACCGTCCGGGTGCCGCCCCGCGCTCGGCGAGCAGATGAGCCAGCCGGTTGGACGCCTCATCGAGCTCGCGGTAGGTCAGGGCACGGGCCTGGTAGGTGAGCGCCACCGCATCCGGGGTGCGGGCGGCCTGGGCACCGAACAACGCCGGCACGGAGTCGCCCCTGCCGGCCGTGCTCAGCACGGCGCGGCCGCTCCAGTCGTCCAGCCGGGCGCGTTCGTCGGGCTCGAGCGGGTCGTGGGCCGACAGCGGCCGGTCCGGTTCGGCGGCCATCGCCGCCAGCACCCGCTGAAACCGTCGCACCACGGATTCGATTGCGGCGGTGTCGAACACCGCGGCGTCGTACTCGACGCGCAGCGTCAGCTGTGGGCCGGGTTGGGCCTGCACCGCCAGCGGGTAGTGGGTGGCCTCCCGGGTGCTGACGCCGGTCACGGCCAGCTCCCGCGCACCCGAACCGGCCGACAGCGCCTGGGCGTCCACCGGGTAGTTCTCGTAGGCGAACAGGGTGTCGAACAGTTGGTCCTGCCCTGTCACCCGGTGAATATCGGCCAGGGCCAGGTGTTGATGGTCGATGGTGTGGTTGTAGGCGCCCTGCAGCTGCTCCAGCAGCTGGGCGGCGGTGGTGGCGGCGGTGATGTGGGCGCGCACCGGCACGGTGTTGATGAACAGGCCCACCATCGATTCCGCGCCGGGCACCTCGGCGGGCCGCCCGGAGACGGTGGTGCCGAACGCGACGTCGTGCGTTCCGGTCAGCCAGCACAGCACCTGGGCGTAGGCCGCCTGCAGCACGATGTTGGCGGTGGTGCGCCGGGCCCTGGCGAGGTGACCGACGGTTTCGGCGAGTTCGCTTGGCAGCGTGAAGGTTTCGACACGGCGGCGGGATGGTCCGGCGCCGGCCGTACCGACCAGGGTGGGGGTGTCGAAACCGTCGAGCAGCTGACGCCATGCCGCCCGCGCGGCGTCGCGGTCACGGCCGGCCAGCCAGCTGACGTAGGTGCGGTACGGCGTGGTCGCGGGCAACCGGTGCCCGTGGTAGCCGGCGAAGATCTCGCCCAGCAGGATCGGCATGGACCAGCCGTCCAGCACGATGTGGTGGTTGGTCAGGATGAACCGGTACCGGTCTTGCGCGATGCGCAGCAACGCGACCCGGAACGCGGCCCGTCCCGCCAAATCGCACACCGCCGCCCGTTCCTCGGCGCAGAGGCGCTGGGCCTGCGCTTCGGGATCGGCGACGCTGTCGCCGTGGATGTCGACCGAGCGCCAGTACAGCGCCGGGTCGGCCGGGATGATCTGGACGGGTTCACCGAACCGCTGGTGGAAATGGGCCGCCAGGTTGGGGTGCCTGCGCAGCACGGTGCGCACCGCGTCGCGCAGCCGCTGTTCGTCCAGCGGGCCGGCCAGACCGATGTCGAGCTGCCCGGCGTACAGGTCGGGATCGCCCTGGGCGGTGTTCGCGTGGAACAACAATCCCTGCTGTACCGGGGTCAGCGGCAACACGTCGGCCATCCGGTAGTGCCGGGCCAACTCGTCGATCTGGTGCTGCTGCAGGCGCGCCGGCGCGATGTCCGACGGTGTCAGCCCGCCGCCGCCGTCGCGGACGTGCGCGCAGATGCCGGCCAGCGCCTCGAACCACAACCGGCTGAGCCGGGCCACCTGGTCCCGGTCGAGCGCCGACGGCGCCCAGGTCCAGTTCGCGTGCAGTTGGGGGCCATCAGCGGTCTCGACCGTGCCCGCGTTCAGCTCGACGGTGTGCATCAGCGGCATCGGGATCGCCGCGGCCGTGCCCGCCGCCGCGCGGTTGTCGCCCGGCCGCCAGACGGTCTCCGGCAGCGCGAACGAGTTCCCTTGGCGGCCGAGGTAGTTGAATCCGATGGCGGGGTCCGGCGCGGACAGGTCCACGTCGGCGTTCAGATACCGCAGCAGTCCGTAGCTCAACGCGTCGGGCAGGGCGCGCAGCTGTTCCTTGGCCGTCTTGACCGCCGTGCCGAGCGCGGTGTCCCCGGCAGTCACCTGCGCCCAGCTCACCCGGCCCGGCGCCACGGCGACCGGGTGTTTGGTGGTGAACCAGCCCACGGTGCGGGACAGGTCAAGGCTGCGCACATCCCCCGTCGCTTCGCTCGCCGGGTGAGCGACCTCTTCGTGGCGCCCGTGGCCTTCGACGTCGATCGCGATGGGCTCATCGGCGCCCGCGAATTCGGTTGCGGCCAAGGACAAGGCGATCAGCAGGATGTCGTTCACACCGGCGTGGAAGGCGGCCGGCACATCGCCGAGCAGCAGCGCGGTGGTCTCGGCATCGAGGCGGGCCGTCAGCTGCCCGGCCGTGGCGAAGGTGTCGGTGTCGGGCCGCACCGGGGGCAGAATGGCCGGGGTGGCGGCCACCCGCGCCCAGGTCTCGGCGTGCGCGATCACGTCGGGATGGTTGGCGCGCTCGGCGAGCACCGCGGCCCAGCGCTGGAACGAGGTGCCGCCGGCGGGCAGGCTCACCGGTTGCCCGGCTTGATGCTGACCCCAGGCGATGTTGATGTCCTCCAACAGGATCCGCCAGGACACCGCGTCGACGGACAGGTGGTGGGCGATGACGATCAGCTCACCGGTGCCGATCACCCACAGCGCGCTGAGCAGGCGGCCGGCGGCCGGGTTCAGCCGGGCGCGCGCCGCCTCGATCGCCGCGTCGGACAGCCGGTCGACGGTGTGCAGGCAATCGGCCGCCCGCACCGAGCCGGGCTCGGGCACCGCCAAGACGCCGTCACGGGCACGCAACCGCAGCATGGCGTGCCGGTCCAGCAGGGCCTGCAGCACCACCTCGACATCGTGCTTGGTGACACCGGCCGGGGCCTGGACCACCATGGTCTGGTTGAACTGATCCACCGGGCCCGCAACGTCGGCGAGCCAGCGGATGATCGGGGTGGCCTGCACCGTTCCGACACCGTCGTCGATGGCGTCCGGGCCGGAATCCGCGGCGACGACGCGGGCCAGCCGCGCCACGGTCTGCTCGACGAACACGTCGCGGGTGCGGCAATGCAGGCCCGCCGCCCGTGCCCGGGTGACCACCTGCATCGACGAGATGCTGTCGCCGCCGAGGTCGAAGAAGGAGTCGTCGACGCCGACGCGTTCGACGCCCAGCACGTCGGCGTAGATGCCGGCCAGGGTCTCTTCGACCGGGTTGCCGGGAGCGCGGTACCGGCCCGCCGTGTATTCGGGGGCGGGCAGCGCGCGGGTGTCCAGTTTGCCGTTGGCCGTCAGCGGCAGCTCCGGCAGCACCAGCACCGCGGCCGGGATCATGTAGGCGGGCAGGCGGTCTGCCAGCGCGGCGCGCGCCGCGACGGGGTCGACGGTGCCGGTGACGTATCCGACCAACCGCTTGTCCCCCGGGCGGTCCTCCCGGGCGATGACGGCCGCCTGGGCCACCCCGTCCAGCGCGGCCAGCGCAGCCCGCACGTCACCGAGTTCGATGCGGTAGCCGCGGATCTTGACCTGCTCGTCGACCCGGCCCAGGTAGTCCAGTTGCCCGTCGGCGCGCCACCGCACCAGGTCCCCGGTGCGGTACATCCGTTGCCCGGGTGCGCCGAACGGGCACGCGACGAACCGTTCCGCGGTCAGCCCGCCGCGGCGTACGTAACCGGCCGCCACGCCGGCGCCGGCGATGTACAACTCGCCGATCACGCCGACCGGGACCGGGCGTAACCGGCTGTCCAGCACGAACATCGCCGCTTTCGGCACCGGTGAGCCGATGGGTACCACGCCGGGCTCGGGCACCAACGGCGCGCTGATGGCCGCGTAGACGGTCGCCTCGGTGGGACCGTAGGCATTGATCATCCGACCGGTCGTCGGCCCGCGGTCCGGGCCGACCCAGCGCCGCACCAACTCTGCCGGGCAGGCCTCGCCGGCCACCACCAGGGTGACGTCCTCCAGGCCGGTGGGCGGCAGCGCCCCGGCCGCGGACGGGGTCTGGCTGAGCACGGTCACCCCCTCGGCGATCAGCAGGGCGTGCAGGTCTTCCGGTGACCGGGCGGCCGCCTCGGACACCACGACCAGCCGGCCGCCACGCAGCAGGGCCCCGAAGATCTCCCACACCGACACGTCGAATGCCAGCGAATGCCATTGCGACCACACCCCGGCGGTGGGCAGGCCGGAGTCCGGCGCCGTCAGCAGCGAGGCGACGTTGCGGTGGGTGACCGCAACACCTTTGGGCACCCCGGTGGTACCCGAGGTGTAGATCAGGTAAGCCAGGTCGTCGGCGGCCGGGAACGGCAGCGCGCTGCCGGGCCGGGCGCCGATGACGGGGTCGGCCACGTCGACGACGGTGCAGCCGGTGTCGGTGCCGAGCCGACCGGCCAGCTCGGCGGTCGTCACGACGGCCACCGCAGCGGCGTCGGCGAGCACGAACTCGACGCGGCCGGCGGGCAGGGCCGGGTCGATGGGCAGGTAGGCCGCACCGGATTTGAGCACGGCCAGGATCGCGACGACGGCGTCGGCGGAGCGCGGCAGCAGCAGGGCGACGCACCGGCCCGGACCGGCACCGTGGCCGGCCAGTAGGTGTGCCAGCCGGGTGGAGTCCTCGTCGAGTTCGCGGTAGGTCAGCGACCTACCGTCGTGGCGCAGGGCGACCGTGTCCGGGTGGCGGCGCACCTGCTCGGCGAACAGTTCCGGGATCGATTGGCCGGTCACCGGTTCGGCGAGCACCGCGCGGTTGCCGACGGTGTCCAGGTGTGAGCGCTCGTCGTCGTCGAGCACGTCCACCGAGGACAGCGCCCGGGCCGGGTCGGCGACCACGGCCGACAGCACCCGCCGCAGCCGCGCGGTCAGGGTTTCGATGCTCACGGCGTCGAACACGTCGGTCCGGTACTCGACGGTGCCCACGATCCCGGCCGGTTCACCGGTGTCGCTCCAGGTTTCACCGAGGGAGAAGGTGAGGTCCATCCGGGCGGTCTTGGTGTCCACCGGCATCGGGGTGACGCGCAGGTCACCGAGGGCCAGCCCGGCGGCGGAATCGGTGGCCATACCAGGCAGGTTCTGCCAGGCCAGCATCACCTGGACGAGGGGGTGGTGGGCCAGGCTGCGGGTGGGGTTGAGGCGCTCCACCAGCACCTCGAAAGACACGTCCTGGTTTTCGTAGGCGGCCAGGCTGCGGTGCTGTACCTGGGCCAGCAGCTCGGCGAAGGTGGGATCGCCGTCCACCTGGACGCGCAGTACCAGCGTGTTCACGAAGAACCCGACCAGGTCGTCGAGGGCGGCGTCGCGCCGCCCGGCGATCGGGAAACCCACGGCCACATCGGAACTGGCGCTGATGGTGGCCAGCAGCGCGGCCAGTGCGGCCTGCACCACCATGAAGCTGGTGGCGTTGTGTTCGCGCGCCACCCTGGCGATCCGCCGCTGCAGTTCGGCGGGCCAGTGCACCGGCACGGTGGCTCCGCGCTGATCGGCGACCATCGGGTAGGGCCGATCGGTGGGCAGCTGCAACCGCTCCGGCAGCCCGGCCAAGGCGCGCTCCCAGTAGGCCAACTGTGCGGCGATGGCGCTGTCGCCGTCGGCGAGCTCGCCGAATTGGGCGCGCTGCCACAGGGTGTAGTCGACGTACTGCACCGGCAGGGGCCGCCAGTCGGGGGCACGGCCCGCGCACCGGCTGGCGTAGGCGGTACCGAGGTCGCGGGCCAGCGGTGTGATGGACCAGCCGTCGGAGGCGATGTGGTGCACCGCGGCCACCAGCACGTGCAGGTCGGCGCGGACTCGGAAAAGGGTTGCCCGTAGCGGTATTTCGTGGGACAGGTTGAAGGGGTAGCGGGTCGCGGCGGCGATCGCCTGGTCCAGCCGCTCCTGCGGCCAGGCACCGGCGTCGACGACGTCCCAGCCGAAGTCGGCGCCGTCGGCGGGCAGCACGATCTGCTGGGGGATGCCGTCCGGGGCGATGAACAGGGTGCGCAGGCTCTCGTGCCGGGCCACCACGTCGGCCAACGCCGCCCGCAGCGCATCGGCATCCAGGTCCCCTTCCAGCCGCATCGCGGTGGCCAGGTTGTAGACGGCCGAGGGGCCCTGCAGCTGTTCCAGGAACCACAGCCGGTTCTGCGCGAAGGACAGCGGGATGACGGCCGGGCGGGGGCCGGCGATCAGCGGGTCGAGGGCGGCGGCCCCGGCACCGAGACGCGGGGCGAGTCCGGCGATGGTGGGCGTTTCGAAGACGGTCCGCACGGCCAGGTTGGTGTCGAGGGTGCCGTTCACCGCGGCGATCAGCCGCATGGCGGTGATGCTGTCGCCGCCGAGGTCGAAGAAGGAGTCGTCGACGCCGACGCGCTCGACGCCCAGCAAGTCGGCGTAGATGCCTGCGAGGATTTCTTCGACCGGCGTCTGCGGGGAGCGGTAACCGCCGGTGGCGTAATCCGGTGCCGGCAGAGCCCGGGTGTCCAGCTTGCCGTTCGGGGTCAGCGGCAGCGCCTCGAGCGCCATCACCGCGGCCGGCAGCATGTAGGACGGCAACCGGTCGGCCAGCGCCGCACGGGCCTGTGCCGGGTCGGCGGTACCGGTGATGTACCCGACCAGCCGCTTGTCGCCGGGCCGGTCCTCGCGGGCGATCACCACCGCCTGCTCGACACCGTCCAGCGCGTTCAACGCGGTACGCACGTCACCGAGCTCGATGCGGTAGCCGCGGATCTTGACCTGCTCGTCGGCGCGGCCCAGGTAGCGCAGCTGCCCGTCGGGCCCCCAGCACACCAGGTCGCCGGTGCGGTACATCCGCGTGCCCGGCGGCCCGAACGGGCATGCCACGAACCGGGTTCCGGTCAGCGCGGCGCGGCGCAGGTAGCCCACCCCCAGGCCGGCGCCGGCGACGTACAGCTCACCGATGACGCCCTGCGGAACGGGCTGCAACCAGCCGTCCAGCACGAACAGCGCCGCACCGCCGACGGGCGCGCCGATGGGTACCACACCGTCACCCGGGGTCAGCGGGGTGCTGACGGCCACGCACATCGTGGTCTCGGTGGGCCCGTACGCGTTGAGCATCACCCGGCCCGGCGCCGCCCACCGGCTGACCACCTCCGGCGGGCAGTCCTCGCCGACGGCGACCAGCGTCGCGGCTTCCAGCCCGTCCGTCGGCAATACCGCGGCGGCCGTGGGGGTTTGGGTCAGTACGGTGACGCCTTGCGCCACCAGGGTGGCGTGCAGGTCCGGCGCGGAACGTGCCACGGTATCGGGGATGACCACCACCCGGCCGCCGCGCAGCAGCGCCCCGAAGATCTCCCACACCGACACGTCGAAGGCCGGTGAATGCGCGTGGCTCCAGACGCCGGACGGCGGCAGGCCGGCCGGCAGCGAGCCCAGCAGCTGGGTCACGTTGGCGTGGGTCAGGCCCACACCCTTGGGCACACCGGTGGTACCCGAGGTGTAGATGACGTAGGCGAGATCGTCCGGGGCGGGCTGCGCCGCAGTGGCCTCCGGCGTCGCCGCGATGCACGGATCGTCGACGTCGAGCACCTCGCCCGCGAAACCGACTGTCCGGTCCGCGAATTCGACACTGGCGAGCACCACGGCCGGGGCGGCATCGGTCAGCACGAAGTCGATGCGTTCGGACGGCCATGCCGGGTCGACGGGCAGATACGCCGCACCGGTCTTGAGCACCGCCAGCATCGCGGCGATGGCTTCGGCCGAGCGCGACAGCAGCAGCGCCGCGCATCCGCCCGACCCGACACCGCGCTCGACGAGCACCTGCGCCAGCCGATTCGACGCCTCGTCCAGCTCGGCATAGCTGACCGCGCGGTCGCCGTCGCTGACCGCCACCGCATCCGGTGTTCGGCCGACGTGCGCGGCGAACATCTCCAGCATGGTCGCGCCGGCCGGTGGCCGGGTCAGGCCGGCCCGGTGACCGAGCGCGTCCAGGCGGGCCCGCTCCGGGTCGGTCAGCAGGTCGACCGCCGACAGCCGTTGCGCGGGTTCGGTGACCAGGGCCTGCAGCACCTCGCCCAATCGCTGCACCAGTGTCTGGACGGTCGTGGTGTCGAACACGTCGGTGCGGTATTCGACGATGCCGTGGATACCGGCGGCGGCGCCGTCCGCGGTCCAGCGTTCGGCAAGGGAGAACGACAGATCCATCCGCGCGGCCTGGGTGTCCACCGGCAGCGGCGTGACCTCCAGGTCGTCGAGCACCAACCCGGCGGCGTCATCGGTGTGCTGCCACGGCAGGTTCTGCCAGCCGAGCAGGACCTGGACCAGCGGGTGGTGGGTCAGGCTGCGGACCGGGTTGAGCCGCTCCACCAGCACCTCGAACGGGACGTCCTGGTGCTCGTAGGCGGCCAGGCTGCGGGTGCGCACCTGGTCCAGGACGTCGGCGAGCGTCGGGTTCCCGGTCAGGTCCACCCGCAGCACCAGCGTGTTGACGAAGAAGCCGACCAGGTCGTCGAGGGCGGGGTCGCGCCGCCCGGCGATCGGGAAGCCCACGGCCACATCCGAACTCGCACTCAGTTTGGCCAGCAGCACCGACAGCGCGGCCTGGATCACCATGAAGCTGGTGGCGTTGTGCTGCCGCGCCACCTCGGCGATCCGCTCCTGCAATGGCGCGGGCCAGTTCACCTCGACGGTGGCGCCGCGTTGATCGGCGACCGCCGGGTAGGGGCGATCGGTGGGCAGGTCCAGCCGGTCCGGCAGACCGGCCAGCGTCTGTTCCCAAAAGGTCAGCTGTTCGGCGATGGGGCTGCTCTCGTCGTCGATGTCGCCGAGTTGCTCACGCTGCCACAGCGTGTAGTCGACGTACTGCACCGCCAGCGGTTTCCAGCCCGGCGCGCGGCCCGCGCACCGGCCGGCGTACGCCACGCCCAGGTCGGTCACCAGCGGCCGCAACGACCAGCCGTCGGCGGCGATGTGGTGTATCACGGCGACCAGCAGGTGCTCGTCGGCCGCGGTGCGCACAAGTGTTGCGCGTACCGGGATCTCGGTGCTCAGGTCGAAGACGTGTTGCCCGGCGGCGCGCACCTCGGCGGTCAGCCGGTCGGTGTCCCAACCGCGGGCATCGGCCTCGCGCCAACCGATGTCGGCCTTTTCGGCGGGGATGATCACCTGGTGCGGGGTGCCGTCGACGGCCGTGAACACGGTCCGCAGGCTTTCGTGCCGGGCCACCACATCGGTCAGCGCCGCACGCAGCGCGGCGGTGTCCAGCCGGCCCCGCAAGCGCAGCGCCACCGGCATGTTGTACATGGCGGACGGGCCCTGCAATTGGTCGATGAACCACAACCGGTTCTGCGCGAACGACAGCGGGATCACCGCCGGCCGCTGCACGGCGACCAGCGGAGCCCGCCGCGCGTCGTCCAGTTCGCCGACCCGCACCGCCAGCTGTGCCACCGTCGGAGCCTCGAAGACGGTGCGGACCGGTAGGTCGGCGCCGAGGGTGCCGTTGATCGCCGAGATCAGCCGCATGGTGGACAGCGAGTCGCCGCCGAGGTCGAAGAACGAGTCGTCCACACCGACGCGCTCGACGTCGAGCAGCTCGGCGAAGATCTCCACCAGCATCTGCTCGACGGCGCCGGACGGGGCGCGGTACCGCGCGGCGTCGTGGAAATCGGGGGCGGGCAGCGCGCGGGTGTCCAGCTTTCCGTTGACGGTCACCGGCATCGCATCGACGGTGAGCACCGCGGCGGGCACCATGTAGCCGGGCAGGCGCTGCGCCAGCTCGGCACGGGCCTGCACCGGGTCGGCGGTACCGGTGATGTACCCGACCAGCCGTTTGTCCCCGGGCCGGTCCTCGCGGGCGATCACCACCGCCTGCTCGACACCGTCGACGGCGGCCAGTGCCGAACGCACCTCACCGAGCTCGATCCGGTACCCACGCACCTTGACCTGGTCGTCGGCGCGGCCGAAGTAGTCCAGTTGCCCGTCGGGCCGCCACGCCACCAGGTCGCCGGTGCGGTACATGCGCGCACCGGGCGCGCCGAACGGGCATGCCATGAAACGCGTTGCGGTCAAGGCGGACCGGCGCCAGTACCCGATCCCGACGCCGCGGCCGGACAGGTACAGTTCGCCGACCACACCCGGCGGTACCGGGCGCAGCCGCTCGTCGAGCACGAAGAACGCGGCCCCGGCTGTCGGCGCGCCGATCGGTGGGGCGCCGCTGCCGGCGACCAGCGGTGTGCTCTTGCACAGCCACATGGTGGTCTCGGTAGGCCCATAGACGTTGACCATCGTGCGGCCGGGGGCCCACCGGTCCACCAGCTCCGGCGGGCACGCCTCGGCGCCGATCACCAGGGCGGTCCCGTCGAGTCCGTCGGTGGACAACACCGCAGCCGCGGAAGGGGTTTGGGTGAGCACGGTGACGTGTTCGCGCACCAGCAGGTCGTGGAAGTCGTCGGCCGAGCGGGCCACCGCATCGGGCACCACCACCAGCCGGCCGCCGTGCAGCAGCGCACCCCAGATCTCCCACACCGAGAAGTCGAAGGCGTACGAGTGGAACTGCGTCCACACGTGTTGGGAAGACAGCTCGATGCCGATCTCCAGGCCCTGGAACAGCTGGGTGACGTTGCGGTGGGTGACCGCCACCCCCTTGGGCACCCCGGTGGTGCCCGAGGTGTAGATGATGTGCGCCATATCGTCGGGCAGCGGTCCGGGCGGCGGGGTGCCGGGCTGTGCGGCGACGGCGGGATCGTGCACGTCGATGACGGGGACGCCGGATCCGGCGAACCGGTCGGCGAACTCTCCGGTGCTGACGGCCGCGACCGGCGCGGCGTCGCCGAGCATGAACTCCACCCGGGCGTTCGGTAGCGCGGGATCCATCGGCAGGTAGGCCGCGCCCGACTTGAGCACCGCCAGGATCGCCACCACCGCCTCCGCCGACCGCGAGAAGAGCAGCGCCACCGATGTCCCAGGGCCCGCACCGGCGGCGACGAGCAAGTGCGCCAACCGGTTCGCCGCCTCGTCGAGCTCGCGGTAGGTCAGCGAACGCTCACCGCACACCAATGCCACGGCATCGGGCACCCGGGCGACCTGTTCGGCGAACAGGTCGGGCACGGTGACCGCATTCTCGGACGCCGGTCGGGCCAGGATTGCCGTGTTGGCCCAGCGATCCAGTTGCGCGTGTTCGGCGTCGTCGAGCAGATCGACGGTCGCCACCGGGCGGTCCGGGTCGGTGGTGAGCGCGGACAGCATCCGTCCCAGCCGGCCGACCAGCGTTTCCACGGTGGACGCGTCGAAGATGTCGGTGCGGAACTCGACGTTGACGTCGAGGCCCGCGGGCTCGCCCCGCTCGTCCCACCGTTCGGCCAGGGCGAACGCCAGATCCATTCGGGCGGTCTCGGTTTCGACCGGCAGCGGCGCGACCTGCAGGTCGCCCAGTGCCAGCCCGGCGGCGTCGGCGGCCTGCCAGGAGAAGTTCTGCCAGCCCAGCAGCACCTGGACCAGGGGGTGGTGGGTCAGGCTGCGGGTGGGGTTGAGCCGCTCGACGAGGACCTCGAACGGCACATCCTGGTGCTCGTAGGCGGCCAGACTGCGCCTGCGCACTTGGCCGAGCAGCTCGGCGAAGGTCGGATCACCGCTCAGGTCGACCCGCAGCACCAGGGTGTTGACGAAGAACCCGACCAGATCGTCGAGCGCGGCATCCCGTCGCCCGGCGATCGGGAAGCCCACCGCCACATCGGTTGTGGCGGCGACCCTGGACAGCAGTGCGGCAAACGCGGCCTGGACCACCATGAAGCTGGTCGCGTTGTGCTCGCGCGCGACACGGCGGACCTGCTGCTGCAGTTCCACCGGCCACTGCACCGACACCCTGGCGCCATGATGATCGGCCACCGCCGGGTACGGCCGGTCGGCCGGCAACGCCAGGCGCTCGGGCAGACCGGCCAGTGCCTCTTCCCAGTAGGCCAGTTGCGCGGCGATCGGGCTCGCACTGTCGTCGATGTCGCCGAGCTGGGCCCGTTGCCACAACGTGTAATCGACGTACTGCACCGGCAGCGGCGCCCAGGCGGGTGGCTGCCCGGCGGCCCGGCTGGCGTAGGCCAACCCGAGATCGCGCACCAGCGGGGTGATCGACCAGCCATCGGCCGCGATGTGGTGCACCACGGTCACCAGCACGTGTTCACCGTCGGTGATGCGGAAGAGCTTGGCGTGGAACGGAATCTGGGTGGCCAGATCGAAGGTGTGCCGAGCCGCGACACGCACCGCCTCGTCGAGCCGGCTCGCCGGCCAGCCCGCCGCGTCCACCGTCTCCCAGCCGATGTCGGCCCGTTGGGGCGGCAGCACCACCTGCTGGGCCGTCCCGCCCGGGGCGGCGAACACCGTGCGCAGGGATTCGTGTCTGGCCACCACGTCGACCAGGGCCGCGCCCAGCGCGTCGGCGTCCAGCCGGCCGCGCAGCCGCAACGCCACCGACAGGTTGTAGATCGGTGAGGGGCCCTGCAGCTGGTCGAAGAACCACAGCCGGTTCTGCGCGAAGGACAGCGGCACCACCTCGGGCCGCTCGCCGGCGACCAGCGGCTCCAGCCGCTGCGCGTCGCCGCCCACCCGCGGGGCGAGCTCGGCGACCGTGGGTGCCTCGAACACCGTCCGCACCGACAGGTCGGCGTCGAGGCTGGTGTTGATCGCGCCGATCAGCCGCATCGCCGACAGCGAGTCGCCGCCGAGATCGAAGAAGGAGTCGTCGACGCCGACCCGCTGCACGCCCAGCACCTGGGCGTAGATGTCGGCGAGGATCTCCTCCACGGCGCCCACCGGGGCGCGGTACCCGTCGGCGTCGGAATACTCGGGCGCGGGAAGGGCTTTGCGGTCCAGCTTGCCCGAGGAGGTCAGGGGCATCTCGTCGAGCACGATGATGTGCGGCGGCACCATGTAGTCGGGCAGCCAGGCGGCCAGCCGCTGCCGGACGGCACTGATCTTCGTACTGCTGTGCGGCTCGTTGGCCATCACCGCGTGCTGCGCGCCGGCCGGCGGCAGATACAGGTCGGTGAGAACCGGGCGGCCACCGTCGGCGGTGACGAACACGGCGTCCACCGTGCCCGGTTCGGCGCCCCAGGTGACCGCGACGTGGTAGCCGATCTCCTCGCCGAGGCGGTACAGATGCTCCGGGACCACCCCGGCCGCGGTGCCGCCGACGGGCCGGCCCGCGGTCAGTGCCCGTTCGTCTTCGACGTCGGCGATGACGCCGGCCCGCGGAATCGCGGTGACGCGCACGGCATCCGGGTGCCGGCCCGTCAGCCGGTCGTACAGCGTGGTCAGGTCGTTGCACTCCGCCCACGGCCATGCCGGCGCATCGGCCAGTGACCGCGCCGCGACGGGTGCCTTGCGGATGGTGACGTCGTACCGGTAGCGGCTCAGCTCGTTGTCGGCCGATCCGCGTTTCACCTCGATCTCCAGTCCCGCCGCGGCCGCGTTGCCGGCCGCCCACCGGGTGAAGAACTCGGGGGCCAGCAACAGTTCCGGTTCACCGAGTACGGCGTGGTGCACACGCTGCCGCAGCACGGTGGCGTCGGTGGTGGCCGTGGCGCCGGTGCGCGCCAACGCGATGCCGGTCTGGAAAGCGTTCTGCAGGTTGTGGTTGCGGATGTCACCGAGGAACAGCACCCCGCCGGGGGCCAGCAGCTCCATGGCATTGTCGATGACCTCCCCGAGGTAGGCCGCGTTGGGGAAGTACTGCACCACCGAGTTGACGACGATGGTGTCGAACTGCGCGCGCGGCAACCCGTCGGTGACATGTGCCGGGCGTGCCGACAATTCGACCCGGTCGCGCCACGGGATCTGCAACTGCTCCAGTGCCTCGGCGAGTTTGTCGATCGCGGCCGGCGAGATGTCGGTGGCCACATAGCGTTCGCAGTGCGGGGCGATCTGCGTCAGCAGCAGCCCGGAGCCCGCCCCGATCTCCAGAACCTGTCGCGGTCGCAGTGCCAGGATCCGGTCGACAGTGGTGGAGCGCCATTCCTGCATCTCGGCCAGCGGGATCGGCTCGCCGGTGTAGCTGCTGTTCCAACCGCGGAAATCCGAACCGAAGGCGGTGGTTTCACCCTCGGCGGCGTACAGCTCGTCGTAGATGGTCTGCCACTCTTCGACGATCTCGTCGTCGTGGTCGGTGTCGCGGGTGCCGCTGGTGGCGTGTTCGAAGGTGATGTAGGCGACCAGCTGCGAACCGGTGGTGCCGTGGTGCACGGTGGCGGCGGCCTGGCTGACCTGCGGGCAGGCCAGGAGGGCGCTCTCGATCTCGCCGAGCTCGATGCGCTGACCGCGCAGCTTGATCTGGGTGTCGACACGGCCCAGGTAGTCCAGCGTGCCGTCGGGGTTCCACCGGGCCAGGTCCCCGGTCCGGTACATCCGGTCATATTCCCCGTCGCTTCGCTCGCCCAGTTCCCCCTGGGCGCCAAGGTGTTCCGGATAGGGATTGGCCACGAACCGTTCCGCGGTGAGCCGCATGCGGCCCAGGTAGCCGTGCGCCAGCGCGGGCCCGGCCAGGTACAGCTCACCCACCACGCCGACCGGTGCCGGGTTCAGCTGGGCGTCGAGCACCAGGGTGCGCACCCCGCCGATCGGCGTGCCGATGTTCACCGGCCGGTCCGGCGCCAGGGCCGCCCCGGTGGCCCAGATGGTCGCCTCGCTGGGCCCGTAGGCGTTGAACATCCGCCGGCCGGCGCCCCCGGATGCGGCCCACGCGTGCACCAGTTCGTCCGGGCAGGCCTCGCCGCCGGTGATCAGGGTGCGCAGGCCGTCCAGCCGGGCGCGGTCCAGGGAGGCCACCACGGTCGGGGTCAGCAGCGCCGTGCTCACCCGTTGCCGTTGCATCAGGGCCGTCAGCGCCTCACCGGCGTACACATCGCGGGGCGCGATCACCAGGGCGGCGGCCGATCCGGTGGCCAGCAGCAGCTCGAACAGCGAGGCGTCGAAGGTCGGGGCGGCCACCATCAGCACGCGGGTGCCGGCCTCCAGCCGGTACATGTCGCGTTGTGCCGCAGCGGCTCCCAGCAGGCCGGCGTGGCTGACCGCCACCCCCTTGGGTTCACCGGTGGAGCCCGAGGTGAAGATGACGTAGGCGGTGTTGTCGGTGTGCAACGCGGCCGTGCGGTCGGCGTCGGTGATCGGCCCGGTACCCGACGCCGACAGGTCAAGCCCGTCGAGGCGCAGCACCGGCACCGCGCCGGCGCCCGGCACCGTGTCGGTGTCGCCGGTGACGACGCAGACGGCCGTTACCGCGCCGAGGACGGTGGCGATGCGCTCCACGGGATGGGTGCGGTCGACCGGCACGTAGATCGCGCCGGCCTTGGTCACGGCCCACCAGGTCGCCACCAGCTCGGCGCTGCGGTCCAGCGCCACGCCGACGGCCCGCTCCGGACCGGCGCCCGCCGCGATCAGCCTGCGCGCCAACCGGTTCGACCACTCGTCGAGCTCGCGGTAGGAGAACCGGCGGTCACGGTCGATCACCGCGACGGCTTCGGGGTCGACCGCCACCGCCGCGGCCAGCAGCTCGGCCGCCAATCCGACCGGCGCCCGCACGCCTGCACCGGACCAGCGTTCCAACATGGCCTGCTCGTCGGCGCCGAGCAGGTTGAGGGAGAACAGCTTTCGCGCCGGATCGGCGGCCATCACGCCGAGCAGCCTGCGCAGCCGGGCGGTCAGCGCCTCGATACCGGCGGCGGTGAACACCTCGGTGTCGTATTCGACGTGCAGGCTCAGCTCGCGGCCGGGCAGGGCTTCCACCGTCAGCGGGTAGTGGTTGTATTCGCGGTTGGTGAAACCGGCCATCGTCAGGTCGTCACCCAACGGGACATCGGTGTCGATCGGGTAGTTCTCGTAGACGAACAGCGTGTCGAAGAGCTGCTCGTGTCCGGTGGCGCGGTGGATCTCGGACAGGGCCAGGTGCTGATGGTCCAGCGTGTCGTTGTGCGAGGTCTGCAGCTGCTCGAGCAGGTCGGTGACGGTGGTACCGGGGGTGATGGTGGCGCGCACCGGCACGGTGTTGATGAGCAGGCCGACCATGTTCTCGGCGTCGGCCACCTCGAGCTGCCCCATCCGCGACCGCGCGGTGCCGAAGGCGACGTCGTGGTTGCCGGTGAGTGAGCTCAGCACCACCGCCCACGCGCCCTGCAGCACGGTGCTCACCGTGGTCTGGCAGGACCTGGCGAGGTCACCGAGCGCCTGGGTGGTCGGCTCCGGAACCCGGAACCGGGCGAAACCGCGCCGCCCCAAACCCAATCGGTCCTGCGGCCGGTGCCGTGGCCCTACCAGGGTGGGGGTGTCGAACCCGGCGAGCACCTCCCGCCAGGCCGCGCGCGCGGCGTCCAGGTCGCGGTCGGCCAGCCAGGTGATGAACCGGCGATACGACGCGGCGGCGGGCAGCCGCTGCCCGAAGTAGCAGGCGAAGATCTCGCGTAGCAGGATCGGCATGGACCAGCCGTCGAGCACGATGTGGTGGTTGGTCAGCACGAAGCGGTGCCGGTTGGCGGCGACCCGGATCAGCACGGCCCGGAACGCCGGTTGCTCACCGAGATTGCCGACCGCGGCCCGCTCGGCGGCGCTGAGTTGTTCGATCTCTTCTTCGACCGCGTCGTCGCGCCCGGTGAGATCGAGAAACCGCCACGCGATCTCGGGTTCGGCGAGAATGACCTGCACGGGTTCGTCGTACTGGCGGCAGAACTGAGCGGCCAGGTGGGGGTGGCGGGCGACCAAGGCCCGCACCGCCTGATGCAGCCGGTCCGGGTCCAGCGTTCCGGTGAGGGTGAAATCGAGCTGCACCGAGTACATCTCGGCGGACATGTCGACCATGGTCTGCGCGGTGCTGGTGTGGAACAGCAACCCGAGCTGCAGCGGGGTGAGCGGCAGGATGTCGGCGATCCGGTGCCGCGCGGCCAGCTCGTCGATCTCGTGCTGGCGCAGCCGGGCCGGGGCGATATCCGAGGGGGTCAGCCCACCGCCGCCGGCGCGGACGTGTGCGCAGATACCGGCCAGCGCGTCGAACCACAGGCCGTTCAGCCGGGCGATCCGCTCGGCGTCGAGCACCGAGCTCGCCCATGTCCAATCCGCCTGCAGGCGGGGGCCTTCTGCGGTGTCGACGGTGCCGGCGTTGAGCTCGACGGTGTGCGTCAACGGTATCGGCAGCGCGGCGGCCACCCCGGTTCGTGCCAGGCCGTCGCCGCCCAGGCGCCACAGGTTCTCGATCCCGTCCAGCACCGGAAGGCCCAGTCGGCCCAGGTAGTTGAATCCGATGCCGGGCTCGGCGCCGGTCAGTTCGACGTCGTCGTTGAGATACCGCAGCAGGCCGTAGGTCAGGGCGTCCGGGACGGCGCGCAGCTGTTCCTTCGCGTCCTTGAGTACCGCGCCGATCGCCCCCTCCCCCGCGGTGATCTGCGGCCAGGCCACGGCGCCGCGGGCGACACTCAGCGCGACGGGATACTTGGCGGTGAACCAGCCCACCGTGCGGGACAGATCGAGGCCGTGGGCGTCACCCGCCGTGGCGCCCAGTTCCTCGTGCCGGCCGTGGCCCTCCACGTCGATGCCGATCGGCAGTGCGTCGGGCGTGCCGGTGAATTCCGCTATGGCAAGAGCCAATCCGATCAGCAGGATGTCCTGGACGCCGGCGTGGAAGGCGGCAGGCACCTCCCCGAGCAGCAGTCGGGTGTGCTCGGGGTCCAAGGTGATCGACATCCGGCCCGCCGTGGCGTAGGTGTCCTCGGCGCCGGCCGGCGGCAGCACCGGCGGTGCCTCCGCCAGTCGCCGCCAGGCATCGGCCTGTGCCACCACGTCGGCGGCGCGGGCGTGCTCGCCGAGCAGCTGTGCCCACCGCTGGAAGGACGTCCCCGTCGGCGCCAGTTCGACCGGCCGCCCGGCCCGATGTTGGCTCCAGGCGATGTTGATGTCCTCCAACAGGATTCGCCACGAGACACCGTCGACAACCAGGTGGTGCACGACGAGCACGAGCTCGCCGCTGGTGGTGGCCCAGGCCGCGCTGAGCATCGTCCCGGCACCGGGATTCAGCCGCGACCGCGCCGCCAGCACCACCGCGTCGGACACCTCGGCCACCACGCGCAGGCAGTCCCGGGCGTCGACGGAACCGGGCTCGGGCACCTGCAGCGTCCCGTCGACCATCCGGGCCCGCAGCATGGCGTGCCGGTCCAGCACGGCCTGCAGCACCGCCGTCACGTCGGATTCGATGACCCCTGCCGGGGCCTGCACCACCAGCGTCTGGTTGAACTGGTCGACCGGCCCGTCCTGCTCGGCGAGCCATCGCATGATCGGCGTCGCCGGCACCGGGCCGACGCCCTCGTCGGCCACCTCGGGTCCGGCGTCGCCGGCCGCCACCACCCGGGCCAACCGGGCCACCGTCTGCTCGACGAACACGTCACGCGGCCGGCACGTCAGCCCGGCCGCCCTGGCGCGGGCCGCCACCTGCATGGAAAGGATGCTGTCGCCGCCCAATTCGAAGAACGAATCGTCGACGCCGACACTGTCGAGCCCGAGCACGTCGGCGTAGATGCCGGCCAGCAGTTCCTCGATGGCGCTGCCGGGCGCCCGGTATTCACCGGTGGTGTACTCCGGCGCGGGCAGGGCGCGGACGTCCAGCTTGCCGCTGGTGGTCAGTGGCAACGCGGGCAGCACCACCACCGCGGCGGGCACCATGTGCCCGGGCAGCCGCTCGGCGAGCTGTGCGCGGGCCTGGACCGGGTCGGCGGTCCCGGTGACATAGCCGACCAGCCGCACGTCACCGGGCCGGTCCTCGCGCGCGACGACGGCGGCCTGCGCCACCCCGTCGACCGCGGCCAGGGCGGCCCGCACCTCACCGAGTTCGATGCGGTAGCCGCGGATCTTCACCTGGTCGTCGGCCCGGCCCACATAGCGCAGCTGACCGTCGCCACCCCAGTACACGAGATCACCGGTGCGGTACATGCGCGCACCAGGTGCACCGAACGGGCAGGCGACGAAACGCGCTGCGGTCAGGGCGGTGCGGTGCAGGTAGCCCATGCCGACCCCGTCGCCGGCCACGTACAGTTCGCCGACCACTCCCGCCGGCACCGGCTGCATCCACTCGTCGAGCACGAACAGGGCCGAGCCCGGCACCGGCGTGCCGATCGGCGCGGCGCCGCTGCCGGCCGCCAGCGGGGCACTGACCGTGACGTAGATCGTGGTCTCGGTGGGGCCGTACGCGTTGATCATCGTCCGGCCCGGCGCCCATTGGTCGACGACTTCGGCGGGGCAGGCCTCACCACCCATGACCAACGCGCACGACTCCAGGCCGGCGGCGTCGAGAACGCCGATGGCCGAGGGAGTCTGGGTGAGCACATTGACGCGCTCGGTGAGCAGCACGTCGTGGAAGGCCTCGGGTTCGGTGACCACCGACTCCGGTATCACCGCGAGGCGGCCGCCGCGCAAGAGCGCCGCGAAGATCTCCCAGATCGAGAAGTCGAACGCATAGGAGTGCCAGTGCGACCACACCTGCTCGGTGGGCGCGGGCAGCCCGCCGTCCAGTGAGGCGATCAACTGGGTCAGGTTGTGATGGGTGATGGCCACGCCCTTGGGCGTGCCGGTGGTCCCGGACGTGTAGATCACGTAGGCGATATCGCGGGGTTCGGGTGCGGCGGGCGCGGTGGCGGGCTGCGCGTCGGCGGCGGGGTCGGCGATATCGATGATCGGCACCCCGAATTCGGCCACCCGGCCGGCCGATTCGGCGGTGGTGAGGACCAGCGACGGTGCGGCATCGGCGAACAGGAAGTCGATGCGGGCCTGCGGCAGCGCCGGGTCGATCGGCAGGTAGCTCGCGCCCGTCTTGAGCACGGCCATGATGGCCGTCACCGCGTCGACCGAGCGTGGCAGCAGCACGGCCGCCCGGCCGCCAGGTCGGGCCCCCCGCTCGGCGAGCAGATGCGCCAAGCGATTGGACGCCTCGTCGAGTTGCCGGTAGGTCAGATGCCGGCCCGCGCCGCTGATCGCCACCGCGTCGGGTGTCCGCGCGGCCTGTGCACCGAACATCGCCGGGATCGAAACCGCTTCTGCTGCAGGCGATGTCAGTGCGGCCCAGTTGCCGAGCGTCTCCAGTCGGGCCCGCTCGGCTTGGCCGAGCAGATCCAGCGACGACAACGGCCGGCCCGGGTCGACGGTCATCGCCTCGAGCACCCGCTCCAACTGTGCGGCCAGCTCGGCGGCGTCGGTGCTCGCGAACGGTTCGGCGGCGCCGAAGGTGCTGAGGTACACGTCCTCGCCGGTTACCGAGAACAGCAGTCCGGAGCCGCGGCCGGGTCCGGAGATCAACGATGCGGTGGCCGAGGTGCCACCGAACGGTACCGTGAACGACGAGGGCAGGAAGTCGACGACGACGCGGTCGGCAATCTCCCCCGGGCCACGCAGGCCTAGTTTGCGCTCCAGGGCTTCGACCGGGAACCGTTGATGTTCCAAGGCTTCCCGGATCCGGACGTCGACGTGGCCGCAGTAGTCGGCGATCGACGCCTGCGGGGCGAGCCGCACGGACAGTGGGACGACACCGGCCACCATCGCGGGCAGCGTCTTGGTTTCCGGGCGCACCCGTCGGCTCACCGGGAAGTCCAGCACCACCTGGTCGCCATCACCACGCCAACCACGCACCAGCACGGCACAGGCCGCGGTCAGCACGGTGGTGCGCGGCAAGTTCCACGCTTCGCACAGGCGCTCGACGCGACGCATGAGGATCGGTTCCAGCCGGACCGGGCCGGTGGACGGCCGGCGATCGGCCGCCCCGTCGGGGGTGCCGGCACGCCCACGCGCGCTTGCCTGCGGGACGTTGGCGGCCCAGTACTCCTGATCGGCGGTGTAGGAACCGGACTGCTCGTACTCGGCCTCGCTGTCCACGAGATCCTGCAGCGACCCGAATATCGAATCGGGGATCGGGGCGCCGGCCACGACCGCGGAGTACACCGATGCGATGCGCTGGCAGACCAGCGCCAAGCCGTAGCCGTCGATGACGATGTGGTGGCAGCACACGAACAGGTACGTCTTGGCCGGACCGGCCTGCAGCAACAGGAATCTGAAGAGCGGACCCGACAGTGGCATCGGCGCGCGCCGGACCGAGGACGCGATATCGCGCGCTTGCCGCGCCGGGTCCGCCGCCTGGCTCACGTCCAGCACGGTCAACTCGAGGTCGGCCGCGTCGGCGGGCCGCTGATACACCTGGCCGTCGACCTCGAGGAGCACCGCCCGCATCGGTTCGGCTTCCTCGACCGCGCGGCGGATGGCCCATTCCAGCGCGTCGAGTTCGACGAAGCCGTCGATCTCGGTGAGCAGTCCCAGTTGCCACTCGGTTTCGGGATTGTCTCGAGCTTCCTGCGCCAGCCAGATGTCCAGCTGTCCGCGTGTGATGGGCAGTGCCGCGCCGCCGCCGTTTTCCATTCGTACCCCGACTCGAAACAGTTGAGCGATCAGCCTGGCTGGTTTTGCGCCAATCTGTCCCTCAGGCTCTTCGGCCGAATATCGGTCCACTCGTTTTCGATGTAATCCAGGCACGCGGCGCGGTCGGCTTCGCCGTACACAACTCGCCAGCCCTGCGGAATATCGGCAAACGTGGGCCAGAGGCTGTGTTGTTCCTCATCGTTGACCAGTACGAAGAAGCGACCGCCGTCGTCATCGAACGGATTGGTTGTCACGATGCCCTCCAAGGCAATTGGCGCTTCTGGAACCAGGTATGCCAGTTGTCCGGATATTACCTGTCCAAACGATTGCTGGTAACCCATTCCTGCAGCTAACAATCTTCACCGATCGGGCTACCGTTGCACAGCGTACGAGCAGTGCCGGCGCGCCCTTTCGGCGGGTGCGGCTTCGCGTTTCCCGGCACCATCGTTGTTCGGCCGCACCAATTTCAGCTAAGTACAGTTATGTCCCCCGGATTGAAAGACATCGACTTTTCATCGACAGGCGTGGGCTCCGCAAAGTGTCGTCAGTGCGGCCCGGGGACAGCTCGGCATGCCGCCCGCATGCGGCGGCGCGATCAGCGCGGGCCGAACGGCCCAGCGAAACAGGCTGCGGTACAAACTATTTGACGCGTACGCAAATTCCGTGCCCTTCCGCCGCGAGCCCCCCATGGCGCGTCCGTCGGCTCACAGGAAATCCACATCGGCGCTGCGGCGGAGGCGCCGCGCCGGCCCCTCCGACGGACCGTCACCGGCAATTCGAGTAATGGCTCGAAAGAATGTTCCGGCACTCCATTATCGCCGTGCATTTCATCCGAAGAAAATACCGGCCCCGAATTCGCCTGCCGAATCACCGTCGATATGGTTCGGGCATTGCACGTCGACATATATCGTGTCTCCGGATTGCGGCGACGCACCCGAACGATCGGGATTGTTCACCGCCACTACCGTGCACGAGGACAGTGGTTTGGTGTCGAAACCGCTGACCCAGTTGATCTGCACCAGGTACCCCTGGGCCTGCAGATCGGCGATGACGGCGTCGGCGCCGGCCGCGTGCGCCGCCGGTGCACCGGCACATGCGGCAAGAGCCGCAAGGACCGCCGATCCGCTCCCGACCCAGTGTCCGCGCACGTCTTCGAGGATCGTCCCGAAACCGCTTCAGCGCAACGCTTTTGCCACCGATGACGACGCGCCGTCCCGCGCGGCGCGAGCGCGTTACCGCGGGTACCGACTTGTCGAGCGCCCCCCGGGTCACTGATCTTGAACGCTAGACTGGTGGAATTCTCGGGGGGAGGTTGTTTTTGAGCACGATCGACGAGGCGGAACTCACGCCGGAGTTCCGCGAACGTGTGCATGCCGCAGCCCGTGAAGAATTGACGCAGTGGGGCATCGACCGGTTCAGCATCATGGCGTTGGCGGACCGCAATGGGCTACCGGTACAGAACATTCTGCGGTTCTGGTCCGATGAGGCCGCGCTCATCATCGACGTCCTGCTGGACGGCGCCGGGCGGCAAGCGATGGCACCGGACACCGGGTCGCTACGGGACGATCTGTACGCCCTCGCCGCGGGCATGGCCGCCTATGTCGGGTCCGACCACGGTCATCAGATTCAGGGTTCGCACCTGATCGGCGAACCGTTCCTCGACGGCATCGAGATTCGCCGCACCCTGTGGCGGGTGCGGGCCCAGCGGTTGAGTGTGGTGTTCAGCCGGGCCCACGAGCGTGGTGAGTTGCGCGCCGGGGTCGACCCCGCGATCGCCTTGGAAATGCTGCTGGCCCCCATCAACATGCGGGCCCTTTTCACCGGTGAGCCGATCGACGAACCCTACTGCCGGCGGGTCGCCGACCTGGTGTGGCAGGCGATCCGGTCCTGAGGGCGCGCTCCTCGGTTTGGGTTGCTGCGGTGTGCGCGCGTTAGTGTGCTGTGGACAGCCCCGACGAACGTGCAGGGCGAACGCGCAGATAGAGAAGTCGAGCCCAGCCATGACCGCAGCAGCAGAGACGTCGACCCTTGAGTCCCGGGTGGGCCACTACTACCAGATGGAAGACACCTATCTGGTGGGCCGCGAGAAGATCCGCGAGTTCGCTCGCGCGGTGCAGGACCACCATCCCGCGCACTGGAACGTCGACGCGGCCAAGAAGCTGGGCTACCCCGGCCTGATCGCGCCACTGACCTTCACATCGGGTCCGGCCATGGCGTGCAACCAGCGGATGTTCGAGCAGGTCGTGGTGGGTTACGACATGTACCTGCAGACCGAGGAGGTGTTCGAGCAGCACCGCCCGATCGTCGAGGGTGACGAGCTGCGCATCGACATCGAACTCACCTCCGTGCGCCGCGTCGCCGGGCGCGACCTGATCACCGTCACCAACACCTTCACCGACACCGCGGGCGAGGTGGTGCACACCCTGCACACCACCGTCGTCGGGGTGACCGGCGAAGAGGTCGATCCGGCGATCCGGCCTGCCGTACAGGGCGTGATGATGCACGGCATCAACATGCTGGGCGCCGAGGAATCAGGCGAGGCGTATGAGAAGACCTTGCGTCCGGTGATCGACACCCGGATCGCCGAACCGACCGCCGCGCCCGCGTCACCGTCGTTCGACGATCTGAAGGTCGGCGACGAGTTGCCGGTGCACCACACTCGGCTCTCCCGCGGTGACCTGGTGAACTACGCCGGTGTGGCCGGCGACGCCAACCCGCTGCACTGGGACGAGAACATCGCCAAGCTGGCCGGCCAGCCCGACGTCATCGCCCACGGCATGCTCACCATGGGGCTGGGGGCGTCGTTCGCGTCCTCGTGGACCGACGACCCCGGCTCGGTGAGCCGCTACGCCGTGCGGCTGTCTCAGCCCGCGGTGGTGCCCGCCGACGGCGGCGCGGACATCGAATACAGCGGCAAGATCAAGTCGCTGGATCCGCAGACCCGTACCGGCGTGGTGCTGGTGGGCGCCAAGTCACAGGGCCGCAAGATCTTCGGGCTGGCCACCATGAACATCCGGTTCAGCTGATCCTGAGATCAGCCTAATTCGGCTGTAGCGCTGCGTAACTCGTCCAGCGCCGCCACGGTGAGGCCGGGCAGGCCCGGGCCGGTGTCGTGGTCCTGCTCGGTCCACTGCGCGAAGCCCCGCTTGAAGGCCAGCACCCCGAATTCGGCGGCCAGGTGCGCCGGCAATTCCGGCACACCGCGCGCGGCGAGCGCGCCGGCCATGGCCGCTGCCAGGCCGACGCTCTTGAGTGCATCGCGCTCCTGGAGTTCGGCGCTGGCCGCCACCGCCGCCCTGATCCGTGGACCCATCTCCTGATTCGCCGGACCCATCGCGCCCGCTGCGCGTCGTAGGCCCGCGGCCACCGCCTCCAGTGGGGTGGCGCCGGCCGGGGCTTCGGCGATGCCTTCGGCCAGTAACCGGCTCAGCGTCTCCTGACCAGCCGCCAGCAGTTCGCGCTTGTCCGGAAAGTGCCGGAAGAACGTGCTCTTCGTGACGCCTGCCCGCTCGGCGATCTGCGCGACGGTGGTCCGGTCGTAGCCCTGCTCGGTGAATAGGTCGACGGCCGCCACGACCAGTCGTTCCCGCGCCCCCGGTTCCCAGCGAGCCATCGGGACATCTTAAGTGATGGGACTTTAGTCCCGTCACGATGTAGTGTGATGGGACTAAAGTCCCATCACTCACAGGAGCTGTCCGTGCGCGTCTTTGTCACCGGCGGGACCGGCACCATCGGGTTGCCCGTCGTCACCGAACTGCTCGCCAACGGCCACACCGTGCTCGGCCTCGCCCGCTCCCCCGAATCAGCGCACGCCCTCGAGGCCGCGGGCGCCACACCGTTGCCCGGCGGCCTGGCCGACCTCGACGCCCTGCGGGCCGGGGTCGAGCGGACCGACGGAGTCATCCATCTGGCGTTCGGCAGCGACTACTCGACTGCGGATGCGCTCGCGCGGTCGGTCGCCGAGGAGAGCACAGCCCTCACCGTCCTCGGGGAGGCACTGCTGGGCACCGACCGCCCGATCGTCACGGTGTCGGGCACGCCCTGGGTGCCGGGCCGGGCTTCCACCGAAGACGATCCGCTCCCCCTGGACGGCCCGGTCGGCGGCCGGGGTAGGTCGGTCAACGCGCTGCTGGCCCTGGCGCCCCACGGTGTGCGCAGCAGCGCGGTACGCCTCCCACGCACAGTGCACAACGAGGGCAAAGGCGGATTCGCCGGACTGCTCACCGAGGCCGCTCGGCACACCGGGGTGGTGGGCTATCCGGGCGACGGTTCCCAGCGGTGGCCCGCCGTCCATGCCCGCGATGCCGCCGTGCTGTTCCGGCTGGCCCTGGAATCGGCGCCGGCCGGCTCCCCCTGGCACGCCGTGGCCGACGAAGGCGACGCGGTGCGCGACATCGCCGCCGTGATCGGCCGGCGGCTGGGGCTTCCCGTCCAGACGGTGCCCGAAGACCGGTTCGGGCCGTTCGGCGCGATCTTCGCCCTGGACCAGCCCTCGGTGAGTCACCACACCCGGGAAGCACTGGGCTGGCGGCCCACCCATCCGGGCCTGCTGGCAGACCTGGAGAACATCGCCGCTTGACGGTCGCCGGTCCACGCAGATACTTAGATCAGGTAATGGTCTGGTGAGCGCGAGGGGCGACCGTGAATCTCTGGGGTGATCTGACGATCCTCGACGGACTGCTGGCGCTGGGTTTGGTCGGCTGTGTGTACGTCTACATCCGCCGGTTGGAGAACCGCACCCCGGCGGCACTGGGCGAGCAGGTCGGCGCCCACAAGGCGATCCTGGCCAAGCTGCGCCGCCGCGAACCGATGACACCGGCCGAGTTCGAGTACGCCACCGAACTGGTCGAGGACGCCCGCTCACCGCTGGCGTACGCGATTCCCGCCGTGCTGTTCAGCTGCGGGTTCTTCTACGTGGTCGGCTGCCTCTACGAGTTGCACGTGCACGGCGGCAATCCGTCGTTCCGGACGTTCATCGGCGGTATCCCGATGCTCAGCTCGACGAACATCTTCGGGCAGCTGCGCCGGGTGGCCCGGCACCAGAACAAGCTGCCCGACATCGAGATCGTGGACGAGGCCGGCGCCGACACCCGACGGCTCAGTTCTCAGACGGCCTGACCCGCTGCGGCGCTGCCGGGTCGCCGTCCTCCCACAGCAGCAGCTGACGCACCGACGCCCGCGAACCGTAGGGCTGCAGCATCTGGCTGGCGGGCCGGGGCCGTACCCGCAGCGGCCACCAGAACCACCGCCCGAGCAGGGCCGCGATGGCCGGTGTCATGAACGACCGCACGATCAGGGTGTCGAACAGCAGGCCCAGAGCGATGGTGGTGCCGATCTGACCCAGGATCCGCAGATCGGCGAAGATGAACGAGGCCATGGTGGCCGCGAACACCAGACCGGCCGCCGTCACCACGGCACCCGACCCGGCCATCGCCCGGACGATGCCGGTGTTCAGGCCGGCCCCGATCTCCTCCTTGAACCGGGAGATCAGCAGCAGGTTGTAGTCCGATCCCACCGCCAGGAGCAGGATCACGGCCAACGCCAACACGATCCAGAACAGCTCGACCCCGAAGATGTCCTGCCAGATCAGCACCGACAACCCGAACGAGGCGCCCAGCGACAGGGCGACCGTGCCGACGATGACGAACGCCGCGATGATGCTGCGGGTGATGAACATCATCACCAGCAGGATCAGCGACAGCGCCGCGATCCCGGCGATCATCAGGTCGTACTTGGCACCGTCGGCGATGTCCTTGTAGGTGGCCGCGGTACCCGCGATGAAGATCTTGGACCCGCCCAGTGGCGTCCCCTTCACCGCCTCCTGCGCGGCGTGCCGGATCGCGTCGATATGCGAAATGCCTTCCGGTGTCGCGGGATCGCCCTCGTGGGTGATGATCATCCTGGCCGCCTTGCCGTCCGGCGACATGAACAGCTTCATGCCCCGCACGAATTCGGGGTTGGAGAACGCCTCCGGCGGCAGGTAGAAGGAGTCGTCGGTCTTGGACGCGTCGTAGGCCTGGCCCAGCGCTGTGGCGTTCTGCAAGGCCGCCTGCGTCTGGTCGTTGATCCCCGAGGTCGTCGCATAGTTGGTCAGCGTGAGATCGCGGTTGGTCTCCTGACTCTGGATCTGCGGCGGGATCAGCGCCAGCAATTTCGGTTGCAGCGCATCCAGTTTCGCGATGCTGCCGGCGACATTGCCCAGTTGGTCGGTCAGCGCGTCGATACCGTCGAGGGCGTCGAACACCGAGCGGATGGCCGCACAGGCCGGGATGTCGAAGCAGTGCGGTTCCCAGTAGAAATAGTTGCGCAGCGGGCGGAAGAAGTCGTCGAAGTTGGCGATCTTGTCACGCAGATCGTTGGCCGTCGCCACGGTCTGTGCGAACGCCTTGGCCTGCTCGTCGGTGACCGCACCCGACTGTTGTTGCAGCGCATACTGCTGACGCAGCACGTCGATCGAATTGTTGATCACGTCAACCTGTTTGAGCAGATCGGAGCCACGGGCCTGCTGGAACGGCAGGTTGTTGATCTGGGAGGCGCTGCTCGCGCTGATTTGGAACGGGATGGAGGTGTGGTCCAGTGGCGTGCCCAGCGGCCGGGTGATCGACTGGACCTGCGCGATGCCGTCGGTGTGGAAGACGGCCTTGGCGACGCGCTCCAGCAGGATCATGTCGGTGGAATTGCGCAGGTCGTGGTCGGCCTGGATCATCAGCAGTTCCGGGTTGAGCCGCGCCTGCGAGAAGTGCCGTTCCGCGGCGGCGTAGCCGACGTTGGCCGGGGCGCCGGCCGGCATGTAGCCCTTGGCGTCGTAGCTGGTCTTGTAGTTGGGCAGGGCGATCAGGCCGATCAGGGCGATGGCCACGGTGGCCACCAGGATGGGCCCGGGCCAGCGCACGATCGCCGTTCCGATCCGCCGCCAGCCCTGGGTCTGCAGCCGGCGCGCGGGTTCGAACAGCCCGAAATGCCTGCCGATGCTGATCAGTGCCGGGGCCAGGGTCAGTGCGGCCACCACGGCGACCAGCACGCCGGTGCCGGCGGGGATGCCCAGGCTCTGGAAGTACGGCAGCCGGGTGAAGGTCAGGCACATCACCGCACCGGCGATGGTCAGTCCGGAGCCGAGGATGATGTGTGCGGTGCCGTGGTACATCGTGGTGAACGCGGCCACCCGGTCCTCGCCGGCATACCGGGCTTCGTGGAACCGGCCGAGCAGGAAGATCGCGTAATCGGTGCCCGCGGCGATCACCAGCAGGGTCAGCAGGTTGGTCGAGTACGTGGACAGCTCGATGATGCCCGCGTTGGCCAGCACCGCGACCACGCCGCGCGAGGCCGTCAGTTCGATCATCACCGTGAAGATCACGAAGAACACCGTGCTGAGGCGGCGGTACAGCGCGAAGAGCATTACCGCGATCACCCCGATGGTGATCAGGGTGGTCTTCAGGGTGCCCTGCCTGCCGACCTCGAACTGGTCGGTGACCAGGGGCGCGGCACCGGTGACGTAGACCTTGAGGCCGGGCGGGGGCGGCGTGTGGTTGACGATGTCGCGGACGGCGTCGACCGACTCGTTGGCCAGCGACTCACCCTGGTTGCCGGCCAGGTACACCTGCACCAGCGCGGCCTTGCCGTCGGAACTCTGCGAGCCGGCCGCGGTAAGCGGGTCGCCCCAGAAGTTGTCGATGTGTTCGACGTGCTTGGTGTCCTCGGACAGCTTGCCCACCAGGCCGTCGTAATAGTGGTGGGCGTCGGCGCCCAGCGGTTGGTCACCCTCCAGCACGATCATCGCCGAGCTGTCCGAGTCGAACTCCTGGAAGACCTTGCCGATCTGCTTGCTGGCTTGCAGCGACGGCGCGTCCTGCGGGCTCAGTGACACGTTGTGCGCCTCGGCGACCGTCTCCAGCTGCGGCACGAAGACATTGGTGACGACAGCCAGGCCGAGCCAGAAGAACGCGATCAGGACGGAGTACTTGCGCAGGAAGTCCGGGATCCCGGGGCGAGCGGAGCGACGGGGGGAAATACCGTTCATCCGGATTTGTCCAGGCAGTAGGTGAGGGCGTTCAGGGTGTTGACCGTTCTCTCGTCCTTGACCGCGTCATCGATCGTGATACGGCAGCCGATGGAGTCACTGTTGCCCTGGGCGGTGACGTTGACGAAGACGGCCGGCTGGGTGGTCGTCGTGTCGTAGGCCCAGGGCAGGGTGACGTCGTCGGCGCGCTGCGGTTGGGCGTTCACGTCCAGGTAGGTGATGGTGGCGACGGTGCCCGGCGGACCGAACACGTCGATGACCACGTGTTTGGGGTTGAACGGCACGATGTCGTTGTCCGCGCCGCTGGGCGTGGACGTGACGTCGTGCGAGGCGAAGATGCCGTGCAGCCGGAACACGGCGAAACCGGCCACCGCGACCACCACCACCGCCACCAGATACATCCAGCGTTTTCCCAGCTTTCTGCGCAGGGAAACCCGTTGCATCCGTGAGCCTTTCATGTGCAGTGTCAGGCGCTGACGGTAGCGGCTTTTAGGACGGCTAATCAACTAGGTTGACGGTACGACACCGGGCCGGGCATCACAACCGTTGACGACTCAGCCGACGTCGCTGACCCGGCCACCGTCGACGTGCCAGGACCGATCCAGGCGGATGTTCTGCAGCATCCGCCGATCATGGGTCACCAACAGCAGGGTGCCGTCGTAGCTCTCCAGCGCCTGCTCGAGTTGTTCGATGGCGGGCAGGTCCAGATGGTTGGTCGGCTCGTCGAGCACCAGCACGTTGGTCCCGCGGGCCTGCAGCAGTGCCAGACCCGCCCGCGTCCGCTCCCCCGGCGACAACTCGGCGACCGGGCGCTCCACGTGATCGGCGCCGAGCCCGAACTTCGCCAGCAGGGTCCGCACGTCGGCGGTGGACCAGGCCGGCATCCGCTGTTCGAAGCTGTCGACCAACCGCTGCGCGCCGGCGAATTCCGCCCGCGCCTGATCGATCTGTCCGATGGCCACGCTGGCGCCCAGGCTCGCGCGGCCGTCGTCGGGCCGCCGCCGCCCCAGCAGCACGCTCAACAGCGTCGACTTGCCCGCCCCGTTCGGGCCGGTGATGCCGATCCGGTCACCGGCACCGACCTGGAGCGACACCGGGCCCAGCACGAAATCCCCTTGCCGCACAACGACGTTGTCGAGGGTGGCCACCACGGAACTGGACCTCGGCGCGGATCCGATGGTGAACTGCAGCGTCCACTCCTTGCGCGGCTCGTCGACCTCCTCCAGGCGGGCGATGCGGCTCTCCATCTGGCGCACCTTCTGCGCCTGCTTCTCACTGGACTCGGTTTGCGCCCGGCGCCGGTTCTTGTCGTTGTCGGGTGCCTTGCGCATGGCGTTGCGGACACCCTGGCTCGACCATTCCCGCTGGATCCGCGCGCGGGCCACCAGGTCCGCCTTGCGTTCGGCGAACTCCTCGTACTCCTCGCGCCGGTGCCGCCGGTTGACCTCGCGCTCCTCCAGATAACTCTGGTAGCCACCGCCGTAGACGGTGGTGGTGTGCTGCGCCAGATCCAGTTCGGCAACCCGGGTGACGGTGCGGGCCAAGAACTCTCGATCATGGCTGACCAGCACCACGCCGGCCCGCAGCTCCCCGACGAAGCGCTCCAGCCGGGCCAGGCCGTCGAGATCCAGATCGTTCGTCGGTTCGTCGAGCAGCACGATGTCGAACCTCGACAACAACAGCGCGGCCAGCCCGACCCGGGCCGCCTGTCCGCCGGAGAGCGCCGTCATCGGCGTCGAGTCGGGTTGCAGCACAGCCGAATCGAGCCCCAAATCGGCCAGCACCGCGGGCAGCCGGTCGTCCAGGTCGGCCGCGCCGGTGGTCAGCCAGTGCTCCAGGGCGGCCGCGTAGGCGTCCGCGCTCGCCGCGGAGTCGTCGAGCGCCGCCGCCGTGGCCTCCATCGCCACCGTCGCGGCGGTGCACCCGGTCCGGCGCCCGATATAGCCGGCGACGGTCTCGCCAGGAACCCGTTCGTGCTCCTGGGGCAGCCAGCCGACGAAGGCGTCCGTCGGCGCGACGCTGACGGTGCCGGCGAGCGGCTCGAGATCATGGGCCAGGATCCGCAGCAGGGTGCTCTTGCCGGCGCCGTTCGCGCCGACCACGCCGATCACGTCGCCCGGCGCCACGGTGAGATCCAGATCCTCGAACAGGGTGCGGTGCGCGAACCCACCGGCCAAGCCCTTCGCGACGAGCGTTGCGGTCATGGCCCTATCGTCGCAGGGCGCCGCCGCCGAGTTCGCTACGGTCGAAATATGTCTGATTCTGTTGTGAACGGCCCCATCGACGACGTCGCTCCCGGCGATGTCATCGCCCTCGACCGCGGTACCGGTGCGCGGGAGTACAAGGTGGTGCACAAGGAGTCCGTCGATCACGGTTTCCTGATCACCGTGGAAGGCGGCGACGGCACGACATCCCAGCTCGAGCTGCCGGCGGGCACCCAGGTCGTGCGGACACTGGAATCCAAATGGGAGTCCGCCCAGAGCCCGACACCCCATTCGGACTAGGCGTGTCGAGCGGCACCGAGGCGGGCACCCCGAACCGGTGAACACTGTCGAGTACGCACCGCGCCGGTGGGCCGACGTGCTGGGCGAACCGGCACAGCCGACGGCCCTGCTGTGGCACGGCACGCAGACCGATTCCCGGGCGGCGGTGCGCCCGCTGGCCGCGGCGCTGGCCGAGCGGGGCATGGGGGTCATCGCGCCGGACTGGGACTCGCACGCCCCCGACGGCGGACGGGCCGACCTGCTGCAGTCGGTGGACTTCGCGCGGCGCCGGGTCGGTGCGGCCGCCCTGACCCTGATCGGCTGGTCGCTGGGCGGGGCCGCGGCGGCGGGGCTGGCCCTGAGGGCCTCCGATTTTGGCGTGCCGGTGGCGCGGGCGGTCTGTCTCGGCGGTGCCTTCATGGTGGCCGACCCGATCTCCGGCGGGCCCCCGCTGGACGGGGTGACCCCAGCCGCCAGCCGGCCACCCATGCACCTGTTCGTCGGTACGCGTGACGACGTGGTGCCCGCGTCGGCGGCGACCGAGTTCGCCGCGGGGCTACGCGCCATCGACTGGCCGGTGGAGATCGTCGAGTTCGACGCCGATCACGGGTCGATCGCCGGTGCGCGGTACGACCCACAGCGGGATCGGTACGAACCGGCCGACGACCCGGCGACGCGCGCGATCGTCCGACGGGTGGCGGCCCGCATCAGCGATGTCGTGCACCGTCCGCTGCCGGGTGTACGCGGCCCCGCGCCCGGGTAGCCACCGATGGTTCGCCGGCCCTGTCACGGTGCAGAGGGGAGATCGAGTGTCTGGATGGCCGCTGTGGGCGCTGGTGATCGCCTTCGTCGCCGCCGCAGCGGCGGTGTGGGTGGCCGGTTTCTCGCTGTCCAACCAGACCGACGTGCTGTCGGCGCGCTTCGACCTCGGATCCGCGCTGGGTGGGCTGATCCTGCTGGCGATCGCCACCAACCTGCCCGAGATCGCCATCGTGGCCAGCGCGTCACTGTCCGACAATCTCGGCGTGGCGGTGGGAAACATCCTGGGCGGCATAGCCATTCAAACTGTGGTGCTGGTTGCCCTGGATGCCTTCGGGGTTCGCGGGCAGCGACCCCTGACCTATCGCGCCGCCTCGCTGGTGCTGGTGCTGGAGGCGCTGCTGGTGGTGGCGGTGCTGGCCATCGTCATCGCCGGGACGCAACTGCCCCCTTCCCTGATCGCACTGCACGTCACCCCGGCCGCCCTGCTCATCGCGCTGACCTGGGTGGCGGGCCTGGTGCTGTTGCGACGCGCCGGCAAGTGGCTGCCGTGGCACGAGTCCGGGCAGCCACCCGACGGGCAGGAACACCCGCGCGGGCAGAGCACCGCCGAGCGGGTGCGCAAGCAGAACATCGGCACGGCGAAGTCGGCGGGAATCTTCGCGGTCGCCGCGGGGGTCACCCTGGTGGCCGGTGTCGTGCTGGAACGCAGCGGTGATGCCATCGCCGACCATGTCGGCCTGTCCGGCGTGCTGTTCGGCGCCACCATTCTGGCGGCCGCCACCTCCCTGCCGGAGCTGTCGACCGGCCTGGCTTCGGTGCGTATCGGTGACTACCAGCTGGCCATGTCGGATATCTTCGGCGGCAACGCTTTTCTGCCCGTGCTCTTTCTGATGGCCACGGTGATCTCGGGCCATGCGGTGTTACCGCAGGCGCAGCACACCGACATCTACCTGACCGCGCTGGCCATGGTGCTCACCCTGATCTATGCGACGGGGCTGCTGTTCCGCCCGAACCGGCGCTTCGCCAGGATGGGCGTGGACTCGCTGACCGTCCTCCTCGTGTACGCCGTCGGCGTCGCCGGCCTGTTCGCCATCGCGCGCGGCGGTTGAGCGACAACGCCGTTCCCGCATGGACTGGTCGCGACTGAGCCGCGACTCCTATGGCGCGGGCCTGGGTACCCATCCCTGTGGAAGCGCCACCTCCCGTGCGATGGCCGCGAGGCGGTCGGCCACCTCCCCGCGGGGCCGGTCGGTGTCGACGACGTGCGTCGCCGACTGCCGCAGTAACGGCTCGATCTCGGCGATGTCCGCGGCGATGCGGCGCCGTTCCGCTTCGGTTTTGCCGAACGGGTTGTCGGTGCGTTCGCGGAGCCGGTCGAAGATCACCGCCGTCGGCGCGGTGAGCAACACGACCGCGTCGAACCGGTGGTAGAAGTCGACCTGGTTGGCGACCGTGCCCTGCACGAACAGCGGGGCATCCCGGGCCCGTGCCAGCAGCGCGTCGATCAATGGTTCACGCCAGAGCGGCTCGCCGGCCACGATGTGAATCCAGCCGTCATCGTCGGTGTCGACGGTTGCGAACCCGCGGCGGCTCAGTTCGTCGAGCGCCGTCGTCTTTCCCACTCCCGACATCCCGGTCACCAGGACCGCGGGATGCCCTGTCACGGAAACCTCAGGCGTCGCAGAGACCGGCGGCCTTCTCCTCGGCGATGATCTGATGCAGTGGCTGGCCCAGGTGGGCGGCGAAATCTTTGGTGGCCCGCATGTTCCACACGCCCTGCTCGTAGACCATGAAGCGCACCCCCTGCACACCCTGGCCGATCATTCGGACGACGGCCTGTCCGTCGTCCTCCATCTGCAGGCCCGACACGTTGAGGCGCGGACCGGGCTTCTTGCAGGTCTCGTAGAAGGTCACGAAGTCGTCCTGCGAGATGCCGGCGCGGACATCCTCGGTCATCCGCTCCCACACGGTCCCGAAGTCGCCGGCGGTGAAGCTGTCGACGATGCTCTGGGCGGCGACGGTGGCCGCACCGAGGGTGACCGAGGCGCCGCCCGCGGTTTCTGCGGGATAGGCAGCGAGGCTGGGTGCGGCGGAACCGGCGGTACCGTACACGCCGCAGGCCGTGCACATGGCCGCCACGGCCGCCGCCGCACAGGACGCGAGGACCGACTTCATGGCGGGCAGAGTAGTTGGGATTGCCGGCCGATGCAGGCCGAACGGGCCACAGCTATCCGAACGGACGGGCCGGCGGCGGGCCGGTGTGCGCTGCCCGGGCATTCAGGCCAGGCCCGTCGCCGACCGTCGCCGCCGCGAGATCGCGTCGACACTGGCCGCCAGGAGGAGCACCCCTCCGGTGACCAAGAAGTTGATGTAGGACGACTGGTTGAGCAGTCCCAACCCGTTGGCGATGGTGGCCACCACCACCCCGCCGATGACGGCGTCCAGCGCCCGGCCCTTACCGCCGAACAGGCTGGTCCCGCCGATGACGGCCGCGCCCACGGCGTACAACAACACGTTGCCCGCACCCGAGGAGGCCGACACCTTGCCGCCGTAGGACGCGGCGATGATGCCGCTGAGCGCGGCGAGCGACGAGCACACCACGAACACCGACATCCTGATGCGGGCGACGTTGATCCCGGCCCGGCGCGCCGCCTCGGCGTTGCCGCCCACCGCGTAGATGTGCCTGCCGTAGGAGGTCCGGTTGAGGATCACGCTGAGCACAATCAGCAGTGCCCCGACGATCGGCAGGACGTACGGGATGCCGCGGATCTCCACATTCGGGTTCACGCTGCGGTTGAGGTTGAGCACATAGGCCACCCCGAGCGACACCACCGCCACCCCGGCGATGCGGGCGATCACCACACCGATCGGCGGGTGCACCAGGCCGAGGGTGACCTTGGTGCGGTGCCGGTACAACTCCAGGCCGGTGAACCCGACCACGATGAGCACCGCGAACAGCCACCCGGCGGTGACCGACATGTTGTCGATGGTGATACCGCGGATGACCGGATCGTCCACCCGGATCGAGCCGCCCTCGCCGATGAGCTTGAGGGTCACCCCCTGCAGGCCCAGGAAGAAGGCCAGTGTCACGACGAACGACGGGATGCCGAGCTTGGCGCGCAGCAGGCCGATCGCCAGGCCGATCACCGCACCGCACAGCAGGCCGGCGAGCACCCCCGCCCACCACGGCCAGCCATGGTTGACGATGGTCAAACCCATCGCGCATGCGGATACACCGCCGGCCACGCCGGCGGACAGGTCGATATCGCCGAGCAGCAGGACGAACACCAGGCCCATGGCCAGCACGCAGATCGACCCGGCCTGGGTGACCAGGTTGGCCAGGTTCAGCGCCGAGGTGAAGCGCTCGTTGGCGATCCCGAACACGATGAACAGCACGATCAGGCCGAGTACCGCGGGCAGCGATCCCATATCGCCGCCGCGGACCCGGCGCAGGTAACTGCGTACCGCGTCGCCGAACGACTCGTCGACGCGGGCGTCGGCGGCGAAGTCGGCGTCGGCCAGTTTCGGATTGAGAGTTGTCATGCGGCGGTCCTCACATCGACTGGGCGGCTTCGGCCGGCGCCAGGCCCAGGCTGCCGGAACGACCCGCGGTGATCAGCTCGACCACCTGGCTGTGGCTGACCTCGGCGGCCTTGACTTCGGCGGCCACCCGGCCGAGGTACAGCGCGCATATCCGGTCGGCGACCTCGAACACGTCGTTCAGGTTGTGCGAGATGAACACGACGCCCACCCCCTGATCGGCGAGCCGGCGCACCAGGTCGAGCACCTGCCGGGTCTGCGCCACGCCGAGAGCGGCGGTGGGTTCGTCGAGCAACACCACCTTGGCGTTCCACAGCACCGACTTGGCGATGGCCACCGTTTGCCGCTGACCACCGGACAGGCTGGACACCGGTTGGCGCACCGACTTGACCGTCCGCACCGACAGCGACGAGAGTGCTTCGCGGGCAAGCGATTCCATCTTCGCTTCGTCGAGCGCACCGTGGCGTTTGAGCTCACGCCCGAGGAACATGTTCGACACGATGTCGAGGTTGTCGCACAACGCCAGGTCCTGATAGACCACCTCGACGCCGAGCGCCGACACATCGTTGGGCCCGTGCACCGTGACCGGATCGCCCTGGAACACATAGGTTCCGGTGTCCAGCGGGTAGATCCCCGCGATGGCCTTCACCAGAGTGGACTTGCCGGCGCCGTTGTCCCCGACCAGGGCGGTGACCTCACCGGGGTATACCTGGAAGTCCACGTCGTGCAACACGTGCACGACGCCGAAACTCTTGTTGACACCGCGGAGTTCGAGGATGGGCGCGTTCGGGACGGACACGATGCCCCTAGAGCCCGGCGGCGCTGCACGCCGCCGCGAACTGCCCGGTGCAGACGTCGGCCTTGGCCTGTCCGCCGTCGTCGAACACCACCTTCACGGTGTCCTTGGTGATGGATTTCGGCGTCAGCAACACCGACGGCACGTCCCTGTTGCCCTTGTCGTCACGAGATGTGCTGTTGGTCTTGGGTTGTTCGCCCTTGGCCAGGGCGATCGCCGCCTCCGCGAGCGCGCCGGCCTCTTCCTTCGCGGATTTGTAGACGCTCATGCACTGGGTGCCCGCGAGGATGTTCTGCAGTCCTTCGACGGTCGCGTCCTGGCCGGTGACCGGCACCTGCCCGGCCCGGCCGTTCTTCTCCAGGATCGAGATCACCGACCCGGCGAGGCCGTCATTGGCCGCGTACACGCCGTCGACCTTGCCGTCGGCGGCGGTGTACATCTGCTCGAAGATGGTGACCGCCTTGTCGTTGTCCCAATCCGGCACCGCCTGCTCGGCCACCACCTTGATCGACGGCACCTTGTCCACCACCGAGTGCGCGCCACCGGTGAACAGGGTGGCATTGTTGTCGGTGGGAGATCCGTTGAGGAACACCACGTTCGACGGCTTGCCGGCGAGGCAGTCGACCAGCCCCTGGCCCTGCAGCTGCCCCACCTTGTTGTTGTCGAACGAGACGTACACGTCGGCCGAGCCGCCGAGGGTCAGGCGGTCGTAGTCGATGGTCTTGACACCCTGACTGGCGGCCTTCTGCTGGATGGAGGCGCCGCTGTCGGAGTCCAGATTGACCAGGGCGAGCACCGTGACGCCGTCGGCGATCATGCCGTCGGCGATGGTGGCCATATTGTCGGCGGATCCCTCGGCGTTCTGGATCGAGTACGGCACGCCGGCGGCCTTGAAGGCGGCCTCCAGCGCCGGGCGGTCCTTGGATTCCCAGCGGACCGACGACTTGGTGTCGGGCAGGATGACGCCGATCTTCTGGCCCTTGGCGTCGCCGCCGCCTCCCCCGGCACTGCCGCCGCTGCCGCCGTTACTGCCACACGCGGTGAGCGTGAGGCCCGCGCCGACGACGACGGCGAACATCAGCCCGCTGATTCGCTTCATAACCGCCCCTCATGACATCCGCCGATCTCTCGGCCTTTTGTTGTTTCGGACAACTTATAGCGTGACGTGCGTCACGTCCAGCGGGTTGGTGCCATTGGTGTTCAGCGCGCGCCCATCAGATGTTCGATGGCCAACTGGTTCAACCGGACGAAGCCGAAACCCTTGGCCCCGAAATAGGAATCCGCGTCGAAGTCCTCATACGCCGAGCGGTCGGCCAGCAACTCCCGGTAGGTCTCGCCGGCGCCCAGGGTGCTGCGCCGCAACTCGTCGACGCGGGCGGCCCGGCGGGCCTCGGCAACTTCGGGGTCGGCGCGGAAGGCCGCGGCGCGCTGCTTGAGCAGCAGATACATCCGCATGTTGGCCGCCGCCGAGGCCCACACCCCGGTGTTGTCCTCGGTGCGGCTGGGCTTGTAGTCGAAGTGCCGGGGCCCGGTGTAGCTCGGCCCGCCGTCCACGCCGCCGTGCTCCAGCAGGTCCACCAGTCCGAAGGCGTTGGCCAGGTCACCGTGGCCGAACACCAGGTCCTGGTCGAATTTGATGCCGCGCTGGCCGTTGAGGTCGATGTGGAACAGCTTGCCGGCGTACAGGGCCTGACTGATGCCGTGCACGAAGTTGAGCCCGGCCATCTGCTCGTGCCCGGTTTCCGGATTGACACCCACCAGCTCGGGGTGGGCGAGGGTGTCGATGAAGGCCAGGGCATGCCCGACGGTCGGCAACAGGATGTCACCGCGTGGCTCGTTCGGCTTCGGTTCGATGGCGAACCGCAGGGGGTACTTCTGGTCGATCACGTAGTCGCTCAACAGGTTCAGCGCTTCGCGGTAGCGCTCGAGCGCCGCTTGCACATCTTTGGCGCTGTCGTATTCACTGCCTTCGCGACCGCCCCACATGACGAACGTCTCGGCGCCGAGTTCGGCGGCGAGGTCGATGTTGCGCAGGACCTTGCGCAGCGCGAACCGCCGGACGTCGCGATCATTGCTGGTGAATCCGCCATCCTTGAACACCGGGTGGGTGAACAGATTGGTGGTGACCATGGGCACGACCATGTCGTTGGCCTGCAGCGCCGCGGTCAGCCTGGTGATGGCGCGCCGCCGCTCGTCGTCGCTGCTGCCGAACGGGAACAGATCGTCGTCGTGGAAGGTGAGACCGTATGCGCCCAGTTCGGCAAGCCGTTCCACGGCCTCGACCACATCGAGGGCCGGCCGGGTGGCCACCCCGAACGGATCGCTGGCGGTCCAGCCGACGGTCCACAGGCCGAAGGAGAACTTGTCCGAGCGTTTGGGCGTGAGATCGGCCGCTGCGGTGGCGGCGGATTCGAGGATCGACATGGCGTGCTCCTGAAACTGGATTTGTTGCTTGGCCGAACATAAGATGTGGCGCAGACCACTGTCAAGGGAGGATTCGCGGATGGGGATCGGCACCAACACCGACGATGTCCGGCGGCGGAACCTGTCGGCGGTCCTCACGCTGGTGCACCGCGCTCGCGCTCTGAGCCGGTCCGAGTTGACCCGCCGGACCGGGTTGTCCCGCTCGACGGTCAAGGACCTGGTGGAGGAACTCGCCGATGCCGGCCTGATCGAGGAGTCGCAAGCGGCGCCGGCCAGTCAGGTCGGCAGACCCAGCCCCATGGTGCGCCCGCAGACCGGCACCCTGGCGATCGCGGTGAACCCCGACACCGATGCCGTCACAGTCGGTTTGGTGGCCCTTGGTGGCACCGTGCTCGACGTCACCAGGTACCCGACTCGCGGCGTTCCCAGCGTGCGCGACACCGTCGCCATCACCGCCAAGGCGGTGAGCCGACTCGAGCGCAACTTGGACCGGACCCAGCGCGTCACCGCGATCGGCGTGGCGGTTCCCGGTCTGGTACACGCCCCGACCTCGGTGGTCCGGCTCGCCCCCAACCTCGATTGGCACGACGAGGCGTTGGGCCAGATGCTCGGCACCGCAACCGGATTACCGGTCTTCGCGGCGAACGACGCCAACCTCGGTGCGATCGCCGAACACATTTTCGGAGGGCATCCCGCTGCCCAGCACATGATCTATGTCAACGGCGGCAAGAGCGGGATCGGCGCCGGGTTCGTGGTGGCCGGTGAACTGCTCGAAGGTGCGGCGGGCTACGCAGGCGAACTGGGCCACACCTATGTCGGCGGCGCCGGACCGTGTCACTGCGGACGCATCGGCTGCCTGGAAACCGAGGTCAGCGAGTCGAGCCCGAAAACGCCTGCGCACCAGGCGCAATACCTCGGCATCGCGCTCGGCAACGCGATCAACCTGCTCAATCCGAACCTCATCGTGCTCGGCGGGTTCCTCGGGTCCTTCCCGGCGCAGGCAGCCGCGGCCCTGGCGACCGCGATCACCCGGCATTCCATGCGGGTGCCCAACGAACAGGTCCGCATCGTGCCGGGCACCCTGGGTTCGGACACGCTGATGATCGGCGCCGCCGAGGCCGCGTTCGCCTCACTGCTCGCCGACCCGGCCGGGCATTACCGGTCTGCAATCGGGGACGCGATCGGCTGAGGCGTCGTGCATCCGCACGAATTGCGGTGATGCAACGTCGTCGGCACCCGGATGTGTTGCGGGACAGCGTCATCGCCACGCATCCGGCGCAGCAGCAGTTCGACCGCGGTGGCGCCGATGGTGTCGACGTCCTGCGCCGCGGCGGTGAGCCGCGGTTCGAACAAATCGGCCCATTCGAAGTCGTCGTAGCAGACGAATGCCACATCGCCCGGGATCGACAAGCCCAGCACGCGAAGGGCTTTCAGCGCCCCGATCGTCATGGCGTTGTTCAGCGACACCAGCGCGTGTGGCCGGTGCGCCGTCGACATCAGTGCATGCACCTCGCGTTCGGCCACCTCCGTGCTGGAGGCACCGTCGAGCACCAGCGCGGGGTCCACCTCGATACCGTGGTCCGCCAGCGCCGCACCGTAGCCGTCGAAACGCTCGGTGGTGGACGAGATTCCGGCCAACCCACGCAACACCGCGATGCGGCGGTGCCCGAGTTCGAGCAGGTGCTCGGTGAGCGCGCGGGCCGGGGCGACATTCTCCGGGCCGACCTGGTCGCACCCGATGTCGACGCCACGGTCGATCAGCACCAAAGGCGTTCCGGTGCGGGTGATATCGGGCAGGGTGAGCCGTTCCGACCCGGCGGCCGGCGCCACGATCATGCCGTCCACCTGTCGGTCCAGCAGCGAGTCGGTCACCCGCTTCTCCGACTGCAGCTCATCGTGCGAATCACCGACGATCAGGACGTATCCGGCCGCGGAGAGGGCCCGCTCCACCGCGTGCACCAGGCTGTTGAAGTACGGGTTGGTCAACGCGGAGATGGACAGTCCGACGGTGTGCGTGCGCCCGGCCGCCAGCGATCGCGCCACGCCGTTGCGCCGGTACCCGCTCTGCTCGATGGCGGCCTCGACGCGCAGACGGGTGGCGGTGTTGACCTTGCGCGTGCCGTTGAGCACATGCGAGACGGTGGACGCGGAGACGCCGGCGATGCGGGCGACATCTCCCATGGTGGTCATGGCAGGCGCACGATGCGGTCGGCGCGGCCGGCGGTCGACTCGATCAACTGGGCGTTGCGCTCATCGGACCCGAGGGCCCAGAACTCGGCTTCCTCGGGCGACTTCCCGTACGCCTCATGGCGACGCAGCAGCCGCGTGTGGCGCACCTCGGTGTCGGGCGCCAAGAACCACACCTGGTCGATGTGGGCACGCGCCGCCGGCCACGCATTGCCTTCCAGCAGAAGGTAGTTGCCCTCGGTGACCACCAGCGGCACGGTGGACGGCACCGGAATCGCCGAGCCGATCGATTCCTCGAGGTCTCGGCGGAACCGGGGCGCGTACACCACCGGATCGCCCACCCGCTGCGCCCGCAGGGTCGCGATCAACCGGGCATACCCGCCGTCGTCGAAGGTGTCGTGCGCGCCCTTGCGGTCCCGCCTGCCGAGTTCGATCAGGACTTCGTTGGCCAGGTGAAAACCGTCCATGGGCACCAGCACGGCGACGTCCGGGCCCAGCGCTTCGACGAGTTGTTGCGCGACCGTTGACTTCCCGGCTCCCGGCGCGCCGGTGAGACCCAGGATGCGGCGTTCGCCGGGAACGGCGAGCGCCTTGGCCGCCTCGATCAACTGGTCCAAAGTGGCGTCCTGGATGTGCACGCCCTGCTCGATGGTCACCGTTCTCGCTTTCGAGTCTGTTCGGGTTGCAGTTCGCGCAACCATGCCCGCGGCCCGACCACCGAACACCGCAGTGCCGCCACCCGGGCGCAGCGATCGATGCGGTCGGCGACGCTGCCGTCGAACCGGGTGGCGAAGTAGCAGTATGCACCGTGGAAGGCATCGCCGGCGCCCAGCGTATCGACCACCGTCACCGGTTGCACCGGGACGGATCCCGAGTCGCCGCCGGACCACCACTGCACGGGAGCACCGCCGTGCGTCGTCACCACGGTGCGGACCCCGCCGCCGACCAGTGTGGCGGCGGTCGCGGCCGTGCCGTCGGCACCGGGTGTTCGGAAATCGTTGGAGCACACCATGTCTGTCGCATGCGGGATGAGGTCGGTCATCACCGGTTTCCACCGGCCGGCATCGACGACGAGGGTGGTGCCGCCGGCATCCGCCCGCCGCGCCGCGGCGACGGCAAGGCGGGGGTGGTGCCCGTCGACCAGCACCACGTCGGCGGCGGCGACCAGGTCCTCGAGGTGGTCCGGCGCTGCGGCGTCGGAGGTCACCGCGTCGAGCGAGATGACCGATCGGTCGCCCGTCGACTCCAGCACCGCCACCGCCGACACCGGCACCGCACGGGTGCTGCCCGCCGCGACATCGACGACGTCGACACCGTACGCCGCGAGATCGGCGCGGATCAGATGCGCCACCGGGTCGTCACCGAGGGCGGTGACCAGGATGGCGTAGCCACCCAAGGCCGCGAAGGTGACCGCCGCGTTGGCGGCCGGCCCGCCCGCGGCGACGAACTGGGCGCCCGCGGTGATCTTCTCGTTCACCGCGGGCGGTTTCGCGATGCGGTGGATCACATCCAGGGTGGCCAAGCCGACGAAGACCCCAACCGGGGCCTTCTCAGAGGCCGGCGCGTTCCTCATCGGTCGGCTCCTCCGCACCGGTCATCAGCGCCACCACTTCGGACATCGAGCGCTTCTTCGGATCGACCACGCCGGCCCGCTGCCCCAGCCGGTGGATGTGGATGCGGTCGGCCACCTCGAAGACGTGCGGCATGTCGTGGCTGATCAACACCACGGGAATGCCGCGGTCACGGATCGACCGGATCAGGTCGATGACCTGTCCCGACTCGCGGACACCGAGGGCGGCGGTCGGCTCGTCCATGATGATCACCCCGCGGCCGAACGCGGCGGCCCGCGCCACCGCGACGCCTTGACGTTGCCCGCCGGACAACGTCTCCACGGCCTGGGCGACCGACTTGATTCCGATCCGCAGATCGGTCAGGTGCTGCGCGGCCTCCTGGCGCATCCTTCCGGTGTCGAGCCGGCGGAACAGGCTTCCCGCCAGGCCTTTTCGCCGGATCTCCCGGCCAAGGTAGAGGTTGGACGCGATGTCGAGCGCCGGGACCACGGCGAGGTCCTGGTACACCGTCTCGATACCGGCGGCGCGTGCATCCCTGGTGTTCTTGAACGACACCGGCGTGCCGTTCATCAGGATCTGGCCGGCGTCGGGAATCACCGCGCCGGCCAGCGCCTTGATCAGGCTGGACTTCCCGGCACCGTTGTCGCCGATGACCGCGAGCACCTCGCCCTGTCGGAGCTCGAAATCGGCCCCGTTGATCGCCGTCACGTGGCCGTACCTCTTGACCAGGCCGCGCGCTTCGAGAGCCGGTGCGCTCATTGTGATCTCCTGCGGGCGAATTGGTCGACCGCCACCGCGACGATCACCAGGATGCCGGTGGCGATGTTCTGGTAGAGACTGTCGACGCCGGCCTGGGTGAGACCGTTGCGCAGCACGCCGACGATCAGCGTGCCCACCAGGGTGCCCACCACGCCGCCGCGGCCGCCGAACAGGCTGGTGCCGCCGATGACCACCGCGGTGATCGTCTCCAGGTTGGCGTTCTGGTAGGCGTTCGGATCCGCGTTCGGGATTCTGCCGAGCGCCGCCCACGCGGCGATCGCGGCGATGACACCCGTGGCGATGTAGACCGACAGCAACACCCGGCCGGATTTGATACCCAGCAGATCCGCCGCCTGCGGATTGCCGCCGACCGCGTAGATGTGTTTGCCCCAAGCTGTTTGGGACAGCGCGTACCACATACCGAGGTACACCAGCAGCATGGTGACCACACCGAAGGTGGTCGAGAACGACCCGATCCGGAAGGAGGTGCCCAGGAAGGTGAGCGGCCCCTTCTCCACCCGGTAGGTCTCCGAGCCCGCCAGCAGCCGGGTGCCCGCCAGGATCGCGGTGAAGGTGCCGAGGGTGACGATGAACGGCGGCAGGCGCAGGGTGGTGACCAGCCCGCCGTTGATGGCACCGAACAGGACGCACACCAACAGCGTCGAGCCCAGCGCCACCACCGGCCCGTAGGCACCCGCGCTCTGGGCCATCACGATGGTGCCGAACACCGCGACCGCACCGATGGACAGGTCGATTCCGGAGGTGAGGATGATCAGCGTCTGACCGACGGCGAGGATGCCGACGACCACCGACTGCTGCAGGATCAGGGAGACGTTCTGCGGGTTGAGGAACGAATCCGAGATCGCGCTGAAGATGACGATCGCGATGACGAGCGCCACCAGCGGGCCGACCAGCGGTTCACGCAGGAGGGTTCCGACGTTGAACCGGCCGGCCGCCGGCGGCGTGGCCGTCAGATCGGTTGCGGGAGCACCGGTGCTCACGGTCGACCTCAGCCCCAGCAGTTCTGTTCGCCCCAGGCGGTGTCCTTGGAGTCCAGCCCGGCCACCGGCTTGTCCGTGATCAGCTGCGAGCCGGTGTCGTTGAATCCGCTGGGCTTGGTGCCGTCCTTGGCGAACTTCACCACGGCCTGCACACCCAATTCGGCCATCTTGGCGGGGAACTGCATCACGGTGGCGCCGATCTTTCCGGACTTCACGTCGGCCACGCCCGTGCAGCTGCCGTCGATCGACCCGATGGTGATCTGGCTTGCGCGGTTGGCGGATTGGATCGCCTGGTAGGCGCCGGCGGCCGCGGGTTCGTTGATGGTGTAGAGCGCGTTGATGCCCGGGGCGCGCTGCAGGATGTTCTCCATGGCGGTCTGGGCCTTGGTCTGATCGCCGTTGGTGTTCTCCCGGCCGACGATCTCCGGCGAGTTGTTCGTGATGCCGAAGCCTTCCAGGAATCCGTCGTGCCGGAAGGTGTCGACGGTGCCACCCGGGGTGCCGTCCAGCATGACCACCTGAGGCGGCTTGTTGGCGAGGGCGGCGCGCACCCACTTGCCCTGCGTGACGCCGGCGGCCTTGTTGTCGGTGGCGAAGGTCGCGTCGACGGCGTCCTCCGGATCGGTGGCCGTGTCCAGCGCGATGACCACGACGCCGGCGTCGCGCGCCTTCTTGATCGCGTCGAGCACACCGGTGGACGAGTTCGGGGTGATCAGGATGCCCTTCACGCCCTTGCCGACCATGTTCTCGATGGCCGCCACCTGGCCCTCGTTGTCACCGTCGAAGGCGCCCGCAACGGCGATCAGCTCGGCGCCGTCCTTGTCGGCCTGGGCCTTGGCGGCCTCACGCAGCTTGACGAAGTACGGGTTCGAGTCGGTCTTGGTGATCAGGCCGACCTTGATGCTGTCCGAGCCCGAACCGCTGCACGCGGTCAGGCCGAGGACCAGCGCTCCCGCCGCCAGAGCCGCCCCGACCACCTGGCTGCTTTTCCTGCGCATTCCGACCATCTGGACTCCTTTGTCCCCGGTGCAACGCCGAGCGCGCCGCGTGTTCTGCTGGAGCTTAGGACGCAGGCAAGCGCTTGCGCATGCGCTTGCGCGAATTTGTCGGGATGGATTTAGGGCAGGGCTGCGCGCCCGGCGCCGACCTCGGTGCGGTCTGGTTAAACCGGCTAAGTTGGGGAAACCTGAGCGGGGGCGGCGTGGCCCTGCTTCGCGGATCAGCACTGGGAGGACAGCTATGCGTCAGCGGCCGAATTGGGCGATGACCACACTTGCCATCGCCTGCGCGGCAGTGCTGGTGAACGGGTGTGAAGCGGCGTCGGGAAATGCGTCACCGGCCGCGCCGCAAGGACCCGCCGTCGTCGCCGAGGCGCCGCCGGACGAACCGACGGTGGCGCTCGACGGGCTCGATGCCCGAATCCGGCAGGCGACCGTCGACGCGGCCGCGTCCGGGGCCACGATCGAAGCCGTTGTGCTGGACCGCAACACCGGCCAGATGGTCTCGAACGGCAGTAACAAGCCGTTCCCCATCGCCTCGGTGGTGAAGCTGTTCATCGCCGATGACCTGCTGCTGCAGGAGTCGCAGGGCAAGACGAAACTGACGCCCGCCGACCACAGCTCACTGGACACCATGCTGCGCTCCTCCGATGACGGTGCGGCCCAGATGTTCTGGGATCGCAACGGCCGCAACGCCGTCATCGCCCGCGTCGTGGCCCGGTACGGATTGGGGGCGACGACGGCACCGTACAACGGGCACTGGGACGTGACGCAAAGCACCGCAAGCGATCTCGTCCGGTACTACGACATGCTCCTGGACGGCACCGGCGGCCTGCCGCCCGAACAGGCCGACCTCATCATCAACGACCTGGCGCAATCCACGCCGACGGGACTCGACGGGTACCCGCAGCGGTTCGGCATCCCCGAGGGGCTGCCCGCCGAGCCGGTTGCGGTGAAGCAGGGCTGGTTCTGCTGCTGGAACGGCAGCAATCAGTTGCACGTGTCGACGGGCGTGATCGGGCCCGACCGCCGCTACGTGATGGCGATCAGCTCGCTGGAACCCGGCGACGCCGCCGCGGCCCGCGCCACCATCACCCAAGCCGTCAGGACGATGTTCCCGGGCGGCAGGATCTGACGCGGCGCGCGCCGTCAGTCCTCCGTCGAGAGCACCTTGTCGACGAAACCGTGCACCTTGCGCCGCAACTCGTCGATCCGCTGTTCGCGTAGCCGCTCGAGATCGGTTTCCTTGTGATAGGCCGGCGGCAGCTGCCGCACATGACGGGAGCAGCCGAAGTTCGCGCAGATCAACGTGCCGATGGTGTCACCCTTGCGGCCCGCTGCGCCGCCGCGCCGGACGGTGTAGAGCACCGCTTCATCGGTGAGGTTGACGTCGTTGCACCACGTGCACATGGCGCGTCCCCGCGGCCTGACGGCGGCGCGGGTCAGCAGCAGCGCGATCGGTCCCTCGGCGCGTTCGACCACGAGGTAGGCACGGCGCGGGATCTTGGGGTCGGCCCAGCCGTAGTACTCCAGTTTGCCGAAGTCGACGGCATCGAAATCCGCGGCGAAGCTGACCTTCTTGACCTCGCTGCGGGTGGCGCTGCGGAAGGCACCGAGGATCTGGGTACGGGTGTAGGAGTCCATTGGTGAATCCATCCAGGAAGGGGAACCGCACGCGGGTGCGGTCCAGAGGAGTGAGGGTACGACTGCGCCGCCGGCCCAACGGGTCGGCGACGGGGCGCGGTCATCTGATGTCGGCGCGAGCGCCGACGACCTCCTCCACTCGGATGTTCACGCTGCCAAAGATACCGACCGAAACCCTTCAGGGCCAAGCGCGCCCAGCACGCGGCGGTCTCTCCTAGTCAGCGGGGTTGATCAGAGCGATGGCGCTGCGGACGGCTTCTTCGGTCACCGCGGCCAGGGGCTGGTCATGTTCTACGGTGTGCGCTGTCAGTTCCCGAAGGCCGCCGATCAGCAGCACAGCGCGCGCGTGGGGCACGGGTTGGATACCGATGGCCTTCAATTCCTGGGTGTCACTGAGTGTGCGAACCAGTTCGACGAAACGTTCCATCGCCATGCGTTGGAGCGAACGCGCCGATGGACCCAAGGCGGGCACGTCGCGGATCCAGGCAAGCGTGAGGGGCCGCCGCCGTTCAGCCCAGTCGAACCAGGTTTCCACTGCTTGGCGTACCTGGGTCTGCCATGGCGCGGCCGCGTCCACCGCAGCAGCCACTGCCGCGAGGTTGGCGTCATTGGCCTCCGACAGCAGGGCGACCAGACACGCTTCCCGGTCGGAGAACTCGGCGTAGAACTTCGACTTCGACGTGCGGGCCCGACGCACGACATCGGCGACCATCGTGTTCGCGTAGCCGACCTCGGCGATGGACTCCGCCATCGCTTCCAAGATCCGTCGGCGATAGAACAAGGGGTCACCGCCGGGAAGCCGGGCGCGCCCGGGTACCGCCACTGCGTTCACTTCGCGTCCTTTCTGCCGGTGCCGATCGTAGATCCACACAAGCCAGCTCCGGTACATTCGTGTACTAGTGTGGCTAGTACACGCATGTACCGAAGGGGGACCACCTTGGCTCAGCTCACCAGCGACCCAGTGCGGCTGCCACCCGGAGTAGCGCTTCCACGCATCGTTCAGGGCGCGGCCATGCTCGTGAACCCGCCGCGGGCGCTGGCGTACGTACGCCGCCGCCACGGTGCGGCGTTCAGCGTGTCGCTTCCGCTGTTCGGCGACACCATCGTGCTCAGCGATCCCGATCTGATCAAGGAATTGTTCACCGCGGGAGATCTCGTACAGACGATCACCAACCTCGGTGACGTCATCGGCCCGGGTTCCACTTTCAGCCTCAACGGCGCGCCACATCTGGCGCGACGCAAGCTGCTGATGCCGCCGCTGCATGGCAAGCGGATGCCGGTTTACGAGCAGATCATCGAAGAAGAAGTTGCGCGCGAGCTGTCCACCTGGCCGACTGCGACACCGTTTGCCACGCTGCCGTCGATGATGCGCATCACCCTGAACGCCATCCTGCGCGCGGTGTTCGGTGCCGATGGGCCCGAATTGGCGGCCTTGCGGGAACTCCTCCCGCCCGCGGTATTGCTGGCATCCCGGCTCACCGTACTGCCGGCAGGTTTGCGTCGTGACCTCGGACGCTGGAGCCCATGGGGACGCCTGGAACGCATGCGGCGTCGGTGCGACGACCTCATCGGCACCCTGATCCGCAATGCCAGAGCCGCTCCGGACCTCCACGAGCGCACGGATGTCCTGGCCATGCTGGTGGCCGCCAGAGACGAGGATGGCCGTCCGATTCCCGACGACCACATCATCGACGAGTTGCAAACGCTGCTCGCCGCCGGACACGAAACCACGGCCACCACGCTGGCCTGGGCCATCGAGCGGTTACGCCGCCACCCGGAGGTGCTGTCACAGCTGGTCGAGGAGATCGACGCCGGCGGTGCGGATCTTCTGCAAGCCACGGTCTGGGAGGTGCAGCGCAGCCGACCGGTGATCCCCGGCGTGCTGCGCGTGACGACAAGTCGAACTCGTTTGGGCGAGTGGGTTTTGCCCGCAGACCAGACCATCATTGCGAGCATCGCGCTCTCGCACAGCTCCCCCGCCAACTACGCCGATCCGGCCCGCTTCGACCCCACCCGGTTCCTGCATGCCAAGCCGGACACCAGCTCGTGGATTCCGTACGGGGGCGGTCTGCGCCGTTGCGTCGGTGCGGCGTTCGCCAACACCGAAATGCTCATCACCTTGCGCGAGATTTTGCGCACGTACACGCTCGAACCCACGACGGAGTCCGACGAACGATCGCGATCACGGGGAATTGCCAATGCGCCGGCGGCCGGAGCGGTCGCCGTCATCCACCGGCGCAGTCGATGAACCGTCCGTGGTTCGCCGAACTCGAACCCCGTTCGCCTGAAGCATTTCCCAGGGAATCGGTGGTCCCCGACCGTGCCCAGCTGGTCGCCGATGCGCTGGGACCCGGGCCGGCCGCCTGGGCTGTGGAGCTCGGGGCGCAGATGACGGCGGCCATCACTACCGCGATCCCGGAACTGGCCGTGGACGCCGTCGCCACCGAGATCGCCAAGGGATGCGAGGCCGTCGCACTCGGCACGCTGATCGCCCTCGAGCGAGGTGACCAGGTGTCGTTGACGGCCATGCCGGAGGTCCTCGCGGGACCGATGGAAGTGGTTTCCCGGGGCATCGGCATGGAGCACATGCTGCGCAGCATCCATGTCGCGCACTCCACCGCTACGAGCGTGCTGCTGGACGCTGCCGAGCGCGTGGTGCCCGCTGCGCAGCGATTCGGCGAGATGCGGCGCATCAACGACGTGCTGTTCGGCATCGTCGATGCGCTGACCAAACGGATGGCCGACGAATATGCCCGCGCCCACGAAGCGTGGTTGACCAGTTCGATCGCCCTACGCGCGGGAGTCGTGGAAGACCTCCTCCAGGGCAGCGCCGTGCCGATGGAGCGAGCCACCCGGATCCTGGGCTACGACCTGAGCCGCTGGCATCTGGCGGTCATCGTATGGCCGGGTTCGAGTGTGCCCGCCGAATCGACTCAGCTCGGAGCCACGGCCTCAGAGATCCTCGCCGCGGCAGGATGCGTCTCCACACTCGTGCTTCCGGTTGGCGCCCAACGGGTTTGGGCCTGGGGTTCGCGCACGTCGCATCCGCCGGAGGCCATCGTCCCCGTGACGCCTCCGCCCCCGGGCGTTCGCGTCGCGATCGGCACGGCGGGTGCCGGCGTCGAGGGGTTCCGGCGCAGTCACGAGCAGGCGGCCGAGGCAGCGCGAGTGGGCGCACTGTCCACGCGGGAGGCGTGGTGGTTCGGGTATGAGGATCTCGACCTCGTCGCGATGCTGAGCGCCGACCTGCTCGCCGCCCGCGAGTTCGTCGCCCGCGAACTCGGCGGCTTGGTCGACAACACCGACTCCGTCGTCACGATGCGTCGCACCCTCAAGTGCTACCTCGACCGCGACAGGAGCCTGGCCGGCACCGCAGCCGACCTCCACATCGCGCGCAACACCGTCGCGTACCGCGTGCAGCGGGCCGAGCAACTTCGCGGCCGGCCGGCGACGGTTCGCCGCCTGCAGCTGCACGCCGCGTTGACCCTGGCCGAGGAACTCGGCGAGACGGTGCTGACGCCCGCGCCGGACGAGTTGGACTGAAAACCAGCCGAACCCCGCCAATTTCGTACTTGAGGCCAGGCGGCACGGCGATGCCGCTCAGTTGACTGGGTACGGAGCCGGTCGAACGACGGGCAGACGCGGGAGTTGTCGATGGTCGTACATCTCGTCCGATACGAGAACAATGAACGCCCCTCTTGGGGGGTGCTCACCGGTGACCGCGTCACACCTCTCACGGGCGACTATCCCCGCACTGCCGACCTCATCGAGCGTGGCGAAGCCGACTGGCGGGCCGCGGCGGCGAAAACCGGCGACGTGGTGCTGGCCGATGTCGGCTTATTGTCACCGGTGACCACTCCGTGCCGGGTGATGTGCCAGGGGGTGAACTACCGCGAGCATGCGATCGAGTCCGGGATGAACCCCGACAAGCGCACCTTCAACCTGTTCTTCGACAAGACCGACGCCGCCGTCACCGGCCCCTACGACCCGGTCACCCGCCCAGCTCATGTCACTCTGCTCGACTACGAGATCGAGCTGACGCTGGTTCTGCGCGGAACCGTGCATGCACCGACGACCATCACCGCCGAGAACCTGCATGAGTACGTCTTCGGCGTGACCATCGGCAACGACCTGTCCGCCCGCGACGTCCAGCTTCCCCAGGGGCAGTTCCTGAAAGGCAAGAGCTACCGGGGCTTCTGTCCGCTGGGGCCGGTGCTGGCGGTGCTCGAACCAGAGGATCTCCGGCTCATCGACGACCTCGAGCTGCGCCTGGAGGTCAACGGATCGTTACGGCAGTCCGACAACACCGGCAACATGCTGTACCGGCCCGCCGAGACACTCACCGAACTCAGCGAATTCTGCAACTGGGATCCCGGCGACGTCCTGCTGACCGGAACCCCGCACGGCATCGTGGCGGGTTCACCCCCGCCTTTCGTTCGCCGCCTGGCCACGGCCCTACTGCCCGAGGACAAGCTGTGGGCGGCATTCGTCAAGCTCAACCAGCGCAAGCCCTACCTGAAGCCCGGTGACATCGTCACCGCCTCCATCCGCAACACCGCCGGGACGCTCGACCTGGGCACCCAGCGAAACACCATTGTCGCCGCCATCCCCTGAGAGGAGAGGACCAGCCGTGAGTGCCACACCGAGCCCACTGCAACCGTCTGATCCGAAGAACAGCACCACATCCACACCGGATCTCGATCGACTACCCGACCGCCTGGTACCCGACTTCATCGCCCACTGGGTCGTCAAGACCGCGCGTAGCGCCGAGATGATCGACTGGTACGGACACGTCTTCGGCGCCCGCGTCGTGCACGAAGACAGCCAAATCGCCTTCTTGACATGGGATCACGAAAGTCACCGACTGGCGTTGGTCAAACTGCCGCCGCCACTGCGATACGCCTTCCCGCTGTCGCGATGGCGTCGAAAGACCTACGGCATCGACCATCTCGCCTTCACCTTCACCTCCGTGGAGAGACTGCTGCTGACCTACGAACGCCTGAAGAACGTGGAGATCACCCCGGTCTGGTCCATCAACCACGGACCCACCACCAGTCTGTACTACGAAGATCCCGAAGGTATCCGGCTGGAGTTCCAGACCGAGAACTTCCCCACCGCGCAGCAGACCGCCGAATACTTCAACAGTCACGCGTTCGAGGAGAACCCGATCGGCACCAACATCGACCCGAACTACCTGCTCGAAAAGCTCCGCGCCGGCGTGGCTCGCGAGGAGCTGCTCAAGCCAGGCGCCGGGACCCGCCCCGGCGCCAAACCCCGGTCGAACAAGCGCGCCATCACGTGGAAGACGTTGTAAGACATGGATACTGAATCGATTGTCATCGTCGGCGCCGGGGCCGCGGGTTCCACCCTCGCCTTGCTGCTGGCCCGGTACGGCATCGAGAGCACCGTCGTCGACGAGCGTCGGGAAACCCGACTGCATCCGGCCGCCCACGTCATCAACGCCCGCACTCTGGAGATCTGGAACCAGGCCTGCCCCGAACTGGGACGCGCCCTGGAGGCGATCACCCCGCCGATCGACACCGTCAACATCATCCGCTGGTGCACCGACGTGCGATCCGACCCGATCGGTGAGATCGATCTGCTCTCCCAACCGGATCGGCTCGCCGAAGTCCGCAGTCACAGTTCGTTTCTCATCTCTCACATCGGTCAGCACCTGTTGATGCCAGAGCTGTGGAAGGCCCTGGAGCGCGAGCCCCTTGTCGATTTCCGGCGCGGCTGGCACGCTGACCTCATTGACGAGCGGCTGACGTTGCGGTCGCAGGGCAGCGATCCAGTCGTCGTCTCACCGCGATTCATCGTCGCGGCAGACGGGGCGAACAGCAGGCTGCGCGACGCCGCAGGTATCGCCATGACCGGTCCGGTGTTGGCCAACATGGGCAGCGTCTTCTTCCACGCGCCCGGACTGTATCCGGACGGCACCAGCCGGCCCCTGCTCAGCTGGATCTACCACCCGCGGTTCAGCGGGGTGATGATCGCCCACGCCGACGACGACTACGTGTTGATGACGCCGTACCTGCACGCCGCTCAATCGATCGCGAGCGACAGCCGGACGTACTGGAACCGGATCCTGCCCAACGTGATCGGATCCACCGAATACGAGATCCGCTCGACCGGAACCTGGACGATGACCAAGCAGATCGCCGACCGGTTCCGTAGCGGACCGCTTCTGCTCATCGGCGACGCCGCCCACCGCTTCCCGCACACGGGGGGATTCGGGCTCAACAGCGGTGTACAGGACGCCCACAACCTCGCCTGGAAGCTCGCCGCGATCCTGCAGGAAGGCGCATCCGAATCGCTGCTGGACACCTACGAGACCGAACGGCGGCCCGTCGTCACGCGGTTCGCCGAGCAGAGCACCAACAACCACTTCAAACTCGACGAAGTCACCGCGGCATTAAGCATCACCAATCGCTCGCTGCACAAGGCCACCGAACTCATCGGCAGACTTCCACTGGGCAGGGTGCCCGCCCCGCCGATCGCCCGCATCGCGGATGCCCTGACCACCGCGCAGACGTCCCGAACCAAACGGTTGCTCCGAAACACGGCCCGGAGCAGAAGGTTACGGCAGCGCATGGCCGCTGCCATTCCGGGACAAGAGGAACACTTCGTGGCCAGCGGCCTGGAATTCGGTTATGCCTACGCCAGCCCGTTGATCGACACCGCCGAGAGCCGGTGTCCTGAGGGTGATGTCGCGTTGTATCACCCGACGACACATCCGGGTGCGCGGCTACCCCACGCGATCATCAGTGGGCCCGACGGTGCGCAGCGCTCGACCCATGACGCAGTCGCTCGAAAAGGTCTCACCGTGTTCACCGCCGATCCGCAAGGTTGGATCGAAATGTTGGCTGGCGCATCCATGTCCGTGCCGTTCACCGTGGTCGGTCTGGGCGGAGTCGACGACGCGAACCACCCCGCCATCGATCTGTTCGAGGTCGGCGACCACGGTGCCGTCGTGGTGCGACCAGACGGCCACGTGGTGTGGCGGACCGATGCCGGGCCGCAGGCGGTCGACAGCCTGCACCGCTTTATCGAACGCTCCTGGGCCGGCGTGTATCCGCGCGCGGACGCCGACGGCGTCGGCCTCCTTGTCGGCGAGGGCAGGCTCGGCACCGAGGGGTGATTGGCGCTAGAACTGCGTCCTTTCGGCGAGTACACCCGCGAGGGTCGCCGAGATCCGGCCGGGGAGAAGCCGAAACACGTGACTGCTCAACGCGTTCACCCCGCCGTCGATCACGGCTGGGCCGGACCTGTCGAGCGCCCGCAAGGCCGTCGCAGCGACCTGGCCGGGTTGGCGGGTCAACGCCGTCGAACGGGGGTTCATCGGAGTCTGGGTTGGCCCGGGGCTCACCGCGACCACCCGGACACCGGTGTCACGGGTCTCGGCCCACAGCGCTTCGGTGAAGGCGCGGACATACGCTTTGGACGCACTGTAGGCCGCAAGATGGGGTGCCGGGACGTAGGCGCCGGTGCTGGCGATGTTGATGATCGCGCCGTGGCCTCGCTGTGTCATCGTCGGTAGCAGGGCTGCCGTCAGTTCGGTCAACGCGCCGGCATTGAGATCGACGACCGCCCTCAGCCGGGCCGGGTCGCTATCGACGACGAGCCCGCGCTCGTAGCACCCGGCACTGTTGACCAGGATCTCGATCTCGATGTGTTCCGCGGCGAGTTTGTCCACCACGAGCGACGTGGCGCCCGGGGCGGTGATGTCCATCGGCATCGTGTGAACGGTGGCACCGTACTGGGCCCTGAGCCGCGCAGCGGCGTCGTCGAGGGTCGCCGCGGTCCGCGCGACGAGCACCAAATGCGCTCCGCGCGTTGCCAGTTGCTCGGCGATGGCGTATCCGATGCCCGTGCTGGCGCCGGTTATCAACGCAAAACGATCCCGGATCTGTGTCTTTGCAGCCATGACCGCTAACCTAGACATTCACGTCAATGTCAAGGTCAAGGTCAGTGAGGGCCGTCATGCGGATCGGGGAGTTGAGCAATGCCACCGGGGTCAGCACCCGTGCGCTGCGCTACTACGAGGAACAAGGCCTTCTGCTCACCCGCCGCGCATCGAATGGTTATCGCGATTACGACCCGGACAGTGCCGATATCGTCGCGTTCATCCAGGATCTTTTCCGCGCCGGATTGTCCTCCGCTGTCATCCGCGAGATCCTGCCCTGGTTGCGATCTGGCCGGCAACCGACGGCGGATTGCTCGGAAATCCTGGACCGTGTTCGGCAGATTCGCGACGAGCTGGCGCGGCGCGAGCAGCGGATCAAGGAGAACCGTCAGCTGCTCGACGACTTCCTCAGCGGGGCCGCCACACCCCGCGGATTCGACGGGCTGAGAAGGTGCGAACGGTCGAACTAGCGGCCGTCACACGATGTGCCCGGCGTTCACCATCAGCAGCTGGCCGGTGATGGAGGAAGCCTTCGTCTCGGCGCTCACCTGATCCGCACCTACGGCGTGAGGACGATCCGTCCGAACACCTGTCCGGCGTCCATCAGACGGTGCGCGTCTGCGGCGCGTTCCAGCGGCAACACGTCCGCTACGACGGCGCTCAGCTCTGCTCGCGTCACGGCAACGAACTGCTCTCGCCTGACAAGGTCTTTGGCTTCGGCCGCAACGGTGTCGAGACTGAAGGTGGCCAGGGAGCGGGACAGCTGGAACGCTGCCAGCAGCCGCGACCCGACATCCGCCGGAACCGGACCGGCCACCATGCCGGCAACGACCATCCGGCCATTCGGGGCGAGCCGATCGATGAATGCCGGAGTCTGGGGACCACCCACGATGTCGATGATCACGTCGAAACGCGCCGGCACGCCGGCAGCACCGTTGCCATCGCGATCCAGGATGTGGGTCGCGCCGAATCCGCGGAGCCGCTCACCGCGTTCCGGCGAGGATGTGGTGACCGCGATCTCCGCTCCGGCGCGCGCGGCCAACTCGACCGTGGCGATGCCGATGCTTCCCGACCCGCCACGGACCAGCACGGAATCGGCGGATGTGAAGTGGGCGTGGGCCAATGCGAAGTGAGCCACCGGGCCGGCGCTGCCCACGGCGACTGCGTCGACGAACGACAGGTCATCCGGGATGGCCGCGATGTCGGCGACCCGCGCCACTGCAACCGCGCTGTAGCCGCCACCGATCCCGGTGAATGCCCAGACGCGGCGGCCGACCCATGACGCATCCACGTCGGCGCCGACGGCCGAGACGACGCCGGCAACCTCGCTCCCGGGGATCAGCCCGGCGGGGACGGGATGCAACTCCGCCACCGTGCCGCGGCGGATCATCGCGTCCACACCACCGACTCCGATCGCCGCGGTCTGGATAATCACTTGGCCGCGGTCGGCGACGGGAGGCGGTACCTCGACCATCGTCATGCCGCTCGGATCTCCGAACCGTTCGATCACCACTGCCCGCACGTTCACGTCCTCTCCGCCAAGTACCGTCGGACGTTAGTGGACGCCCCCGTCCACTTGACCGAAGTGAGAGACATGGTTGCCGAGATGCCTCGGATGTTGCGCTCCGACGCCCGCGACAACCGCGACCGCGTGCTCGCCGTGGCGCGCGCACTGTTCGCCGAACGCGGGCTCGATGTCACCATGCGGGAAATCGCTCGGCGGGCCGGCGTCGGACCCGCCACGCTGTATCGGCGGTTTCCCACCCGCTTCGACCTGGTCCAGGCCGCATTCGCCGACGAAGTGCGCCTGTGCGAGCAGATCGTCGAGGACGGCTGCGCCGATCCGGACCCGTGGCGCGGGTTCTGTTCGATCATCGAAAACCTCACGCGACTCAACGGCCGCAACCGGGGGTTCGTCGACGCGTTCATATCGGCCAATTCCGAGCCCGCCGGCTACGCCGCGCACCGCGACGCCGCACTGCAGGCGGTCGGGTCGTTGGCGCGCCGGGCGCAGGCCGCCGGTGCGCTGCGCCGGGATGTCACCGTCGACGATCTGGTGCTGGTGCTGTTGGCCGGGCGTGGACTCGGCTCCCTCCCCCGGAGCCGACGCGAGGCGGCCGCGCGGCGGCTCGCTGCGCTGGCCATCGACGCCTTCCGCGCCTGAGCGACCCGCTCACGACGGCTTTGTGACTGCGGTCACCACAACTTCGGGATTGCTTCGACATCGAAGCGAGTTGTGTCGAGCGAAGCTGCTTCGAATTCGAAGCAACCGCGACGAGGAGGACATCATGAAAGCAGTTCGGTACCACGAATACGGCACCAGTGACGTGCTGCGGTACGAAGAGGCCCCGCGGCCGGTGCCAGGCCCGCAACAGGTGCTGGTGAAAGTCGCCGGCACCTCGTTCAACCCGGTGGACGCCGGCATCCGGGGCGGATACCTGGCGCAGGTCTACCAGGTCAGCTTCCCCCACATTCCCGGCGTCGACGTCGCCGGAACGATCGCCGAGATCGGCGCCGACGTGAACGGCTGGCATATCGGCGATGCGGTGGTGGCGTTCCTGCCGCTGGACGCCGACGGCGCCGCGGCCGAATACGCCCTGGTACCGGCCGAAGCACTCGCGGCCGCACCGTCAACGGTTCCGCTGGCCGACGCCGCGGCCCTGCCCGAGCCCGCACTGACGGCCTGGCAAGCCTTGTTCGAGATCGCCGGGCTGACCACCGGACAGTCGGTGTTCATCAACGGAGCCTCCGGTGCGGTCGGCGGCTACGCGATCCAGTTGGCCAAACACGCCGGAGCACACGTCACCGCCACCGCCAGGGACCGTGACACCGAGCGCCTGCGCGGGCTCGGCGCCGACCACATCGTCGACTACGTCGACTACGGCAGCTCACCGATCCGGGTTGACGGTGCCCCTTTCGACGTGGTGCTCAATCTGGTCTCCACCACCGACGAGCAGACCGATGCCCTCATCAGCCTGGTCGCCGACGGCGGATTCCACGTCGGCACCATGGTTTTCGGACCGCAGGACCCGCCGCGTGGCGTGCGGACACAGCGGGTGTTCGTCCGCAGCGACGCCGCCCAACTGGCCGAGTTGGTCAACCGCGTGGACGACGGCCGACTGCGCATCGAGATCGCCGACCGCCGTCCGTTGAGCGAGGCCGCCGCCGTGCACGACGACTCCGACCACGGCCGCCTGCACGGCAAGACCCTGCTCGTGCCTACCGGGCGCTGATACCGACCGCCGCAACCTTTTTCACGTGGCGTCGCCCCGGCGCTTGCGCGCAGCCGCCGAGCGCGGGGGTCGACGCCGCATGTGGTCGCGAGCGTTCGTCATCATGTCGCCGAGTCTGCGTACATCGTTCTCGGACAGAGAATCGACCAGAAGTTCGCGCACCACCTGGATGTGGCCGGGAAGCACCGCTGCGACCCGGCCACGTCCCTGATCGGTGATGTGAACAACGGTGGCGCGCTGGTCCTCGGGGGAGGGGGCGCGGGTGATCAAGCCTTGCTTTTCGAGCAGACCGGCCTGGTGCGTCAAGCCGGACCGGCTGTACACCACGCCGTCCGCAAGGTCGGTCATGGTCAGACCGCCTCCGGCGTCGGCCAGCTTGGCGAGGATCTCGAATTGGACGTAACTCAGGCCGCCATCGTCCTGCAGCTGCTGGCGCACCGCGTACTGCAGCAAGCTCACGGCCTCCATCAGCGCAAAGTACGCCCGCAACTCGGCGGGGTTCAGGGCGTCGGCCATGCCGTTCACCTTAGTGCTTCGACATCGAAGTGCCTTCCAGTCCGCCGCAGGCACCCGACCCGCGCTCGTTATCGACGCTAGCGGGAATAGCAGTGCTATTGACGACGTTGCCACTCAGGGTTAGCGTTGCTAGCACTTCCCCGGACAGGAGTTGAGAAATGGATGTGGACCTGCTTGTTCGCGCCGCAGCACTGGTCACCGTGCTCGGCACCGGCGTGGTGTACGGCACCGACGTGTTCTGCGCGATGGTGATGCGGCCGGCGCTGGCACGGATCGACGACGCGATGTTGGTGACGGTGATGGGCCACGTGCACCACTACGGGGATCGACGCATGGTGATACCCGGCGTTCTCGGCGTGGTTGCCGCCGCGGTGTGCACAATCGCTGCGGCGGCAGCGGCGCACTGGACCCAGGCGGTCGCAGCGGGCACCGCCCTGGCCGCCCTGTCGATCTGGCTGCTGCTCTACATCCGGATCAGCGCACCCATCAACCGGCAGCTCACCACGGCCGCCGACACCGACCAGCCACTGCCGAACGGCCGAGCCCTGCAGGCCAGGTGGGACTCGATCATCAACGGCCGCGCCGTCCTCCAAGGCCTGGCGGTGACCGCCGCGTGCGTGGTCCTGCTGACCTGACCGTGTCGGCGGACACCACCAACCATCGACGAAGGAGCGCATCAGCATGTTCCAGCTCAGGATCTACACCCTGCGATCACCGGAAGCCTTGCGGCAGTACGCCGACGTGCACTGGGCGCGGCACCTGGTCACCTTCGGCGCATTCGGCGTCACCACCCACGGCGTGTGGACCGAGCGCGACGGCGAGGGGAATCGGCTGATCGCCTTGGTCGCCTACCCGCCTGACGCGGACCCTGACGAAACCACCCGCCGTGTGATGGCCAGTACCGAGTTCGCCACCGACATGGCCGGTTTCGATGTCGCCGACATCGTCGACGTCCAAACCACACTCCTTGCCCCCACCACCTTTTCCCCCATCCACTGACCCCAACCAGGAGCACCGACATGACCATCACCACCACCGCCGGGTACGTCCTGGCCGGCGTCCTGGCCGCCGCCATCATCGCCATCGGCGCACGCTTCTTCGTCGCGCCACGCACGGCCGCCGCCGGTTACGGCGTGCTGCCCGATCTCGATCAACCTGGCGTCCAGGCCTACCTCGGCGTCAAGGGCATCCGCGATATCACCACCGGCCTGTTCGTCATCATCCTGCTGCTCGCCCACGCGACGCACCTGGCCGGCTGGGTCATGTTGGCCGCCACCCTCATTCCGATCGCCGATGCGTTCATCGTGCTGCGCAACGGCGGCGCCAAGTCCGTCGCGTACGGAGTGCACGGTGCCACCGCGGTGGTCATGCTCGTCACCACCGCACTACTGCTCGCGTCATGAGTCGCACCTCCGCGCAGGTAATTGTGCTTTTGACATTTTTCTTCGAATAACTTTCTGTCGCTAATTCTCAATTCCGAATAACGAATACAGAAAAGGCGATATTGCTGTCGAAACGTATTCAAAATGTGCCGGGAATTTCGTCGGGTGCGAGTTATGTTTTTTCCGCTCCACCGCGGCGCGGCATTCCGGCCACGTCGTTACCTTCACCTCTTGGAGATAACTATGCGATCGAATTCCTCCATGCTGCGTCGGGCCGGCGTCGCCACCCCGATGGCGCTCGCCGCGGCACTGTGTTTCGCGGGCACCGCGAATGCAGCCGTCAGCGTGAACTGGAGTTGCAAGGGCACGATTTTCGGCATCGGTCAGACATCGAGCATGACGACTTCGGTTACCGGCGCAGCGCCGGGCTCGGTGGCCGCAGGCTCGCCCGTGGCCATCACCCTCACCCCGGGTTCCTCGACGGTTCCCTCGACGGCCTCCGGCTTCACCGTCACCAGCATCAGCAATTTGAAGATGCTCATCCCGGTCCCGGCGAACTCGACCTACGTCTCGGCCAGCACATCCGGCGGAACGGTCTCCGGCTCGACGGCACTGGTGGGCAGCAACGTGGTTCTCACCGTTCCCGGCCCGATCTCCGGCGGCTCGAGCTTCACCCCGCCCGCTGTCACCATCAACGTCACGGCCACCGCTCCGGGCACAATCACCAGCAAGTACGCCGGTACCAGCTACACCGACCCAGGCATGACCATGACCACGACCGTGGCGGCGGTCGGCAACGTCGCAACATCGTGCTACCCGAACCCCTCTCCGACGCTCACCACCACGACCGTCACCTAGCTCAACGGGTGCGGTGAGTGCCCTCGACCGGCCCGGGCGACCGGCGCGGTCGAGGGTCATTCCGCTTTTGGGGCCGTCATTTCTCTTCCGATGTTTATTGCCGCATATTGGGCGCGCATTTCCGTGACAACGACATCGCCACCCGCGGCCGATTCCGGCTACGACCGGCATTCGGTTTTTCCGTCATCCCCGCACGCGTAAACGTTACTCTCCGACACCGGCGCCGCGGTGAACACGCTGCGTTTGCCCAATGGCACAGCGCGCGGTGTTCGCTGAGTCTGCACGGCGTGGCCACGACGTCGGCGAAGGGGCTCCCCCTGGGCCAACGATGTGCGATTCATGATCGGGCCGATGAGCTCCGGCGCCGCGTGTCGCAAAACCGATGCGAGGCTGCCTCGGTGCGCCACTTGCGCGCATCAGCTGTGGTTGCCGGGATATCGGTGCGGGCTGCCGGCCGGGTCAGTGGGTTCGGATGGCAGGCCGAGTCGCGCCGGCTTACCACTTCTTGACGAATCTGTCTGGGACCCAGCAGAAATTGAGCACCGACGAAGGCGCGCGTTGCCGGCCGGGACGGCGGCAACCGGCGCGGAAACCTTTCCATACGAATGCGTCGTTATCACCCAAGAGATTGCTGTCGGTCGGTATGATCAGTTCTGTCACAAAGGAAAACGGACTCGATCAGTCGGCAGATGCCGCCTGACCCCATATCCACCAAGTTGGGCCCAGCCCCGGTGTGGGAGGTCTTTTCGTTCGATGACAACAGAACTCGCTCGGTCAGCCGGAGTCTTGAAGAGAACATTGGAATCACTTCATGGCACCGTCGACGACCTCGCACGCGAACTGGTCAGGGTGCTCGGCATCAATCAAACGGACCGCCGAGCTCTGGAGCTCGTCCTCCTGGCGGGCGAGGATGCTATGACGCCCGGACTTCTGGCCGATCGGCTCGGTCTCACCGCCGCCGGCACCACGATCGTTCTCAATCGGCTGGAGAAGCTCGGCTACGTCAGTCGGTCACTGCATCCGACCGATCGGCGCAGGGTGATCGTGCTGGCCACCGACCTCGCCGCGCGCCGTCTCTCCGAACTCGTTGCCCCGGTGCTGGATCAGGGCCGCGCGATGTTGCTGAACCACTACACCGCGGCGGAGATCGCCCTGATCGTCGGGTTCCTCACCCGTGCGGACGAGATTCAGCAGGCTCATCTGAACCGGATGCGGGAATTGGATCCCTACCGCCGGTAGGTGGCAGGGACTGGCAGGGATCAGCCCTGTCAATCAACCACGCGCGGTACCGGATTCCTGTACGAAGCCGACAGTCGACGGGGGCCCCGCTCGGGAGCGGGGCCACTCGTCTCGATGAGGTGTGGCTAGGCCGCGGTACCGGTTGCGCCGCTTCCGGATCCGCCAGCTTCGGAACCGGACGTGCCACTTCCGCTGCCCGACGTCACGCCGCCACTGCCGGACACCGTGCCCTCCGTGCTCGTGGTTCCCGTGCCGGCGCTGCCCGGGCCCGCCTCGCTGCCGGTCGATGCACTCGGCTTGCCGGGTTCACCTGTCTTACCGGGCTCGGCCTTGTTGCCGTCGGTCATATCGGTGCCGCCGTTGGGCGTCGTGGCGCCCGACGTGGTCCCCGCTTCCGGCTTGGTCTCGGGCTTGGTTTCGGGTTTTGTTTCGGGCTTGGCGTCGGGCTTGGTCTCCGGTTTTGTTTCGGTTGTAGCGGAAGGTGTTTCGGGATCAGCGGTAGTTGGTTCTGCTGCAGTGGGTTCGGTCGGGGCGGGCTGGGCTGCGGTGGGCTCGGTTGCGGTGGGCTCGGCGCTCTCCTCCGTCGCCGACGTCTTCGGCGCATCGGCCGTCGTCGCCTTCTCGGTGCCGAGGGTGACGGTTGCGACCGACGAGGCAGCCGACGGCAGGGCGGACGGCCCGGTATCGGCGACCTTGGGCGCGGGGACCGCCGGCGCAAGCGCCTGCGCAATCGTGTTGAGGCCCTGGATGACCTGGGCGATCAAACCCCCGGGACTGAGCAGACCCGGAGCTCCGGTGAGCGCGAATCCGTTGAGTACCGCGTTGACGATAGCCCCCGGGGTGGCGACGAGTTCACCGACCGCGCCCATCAGGTCACCGGCTTTCAACGCGTCGAGGACGGCCTGGGCCTGGAACGAGGTTGCCTGGATGGTGCCGTTGACGGTGGCAATGGCTCCGAAGCCCACGCCGAGCAGAACCCCGGGAACCGCCGCGACGACGTCGGCGACGTTCTGCGCCATCGTGACCGGAATTTGCATCAGCTCCAGCAGCGGACCGACCGGGCCGAGGATGAGTCCGAGCCCGGCGTTGAACAGCGTTGTCGTGCCCTCGTAGATCTGACCGGCAGCAATCTGACTCAGGCCGTTTCTCAGACCCGCCGGAAACCCGTAGGGATTGTCGAATCTCAATTGCTCGACGAGATTCACCCCGGCGGTTCGCAGCGCGGTGAACGTCTGCCCGCCGTACCCCATCCCGTTCAGCAACAACTGGTGCAGGATCGGCACCGGGTTGTCCAGATAGCTCTGGACGAGCGTCCCGCCGTTGGCCACCGCGTCTTGGATGATCTTCGCCCACTGCTCGATCGGGTTCACCGCGGCGGTCAGCGCAACGTGGGCCGAAGACGCCGCGCGCGCTGGTAGTTCGGCGACGGCAGGCATCGGTTGGACGATCGGGGCAAATGCGATCGCTCCGGCGCCGGCCAGGGCGATACCCATGTTGAGACGTGATCGAACGGCAACCTGCATGCCATCTCTCCTTAATTGACGAGGTCGTGACACCGGCAAGTTATCCGAGCGGATGACGCGCGACGATATGAACGTATTGTTTCGTTGCGGCGGTCCTTACGGTCGCAATCGACAGCACATTTGTTGTTACTGGTCAGCGGCTTGCAGAGGGCCTTCAGCAATTGGTCACTTAAATGCTCTTAATCAAATGCGCAACAACTGCCGAGGAGCATCTAAAACAGGTTCCATGCCCCAGTCTGCGATTGCCAAACCATGATCGCACCGGTCAATACGCAGGTAATAGCTGTGACGGCGGCGAAACGGCGAGTTGCCATGCCCAGCCGAGGGCTGACGGCCAGTACCATCACCGTGCCGTCAGTACGGTCAGCTCCGCACATCGGTGACTTGCCGACGGTTACGGCATCACGGCAGGCAGTCGTGCTGCCGGCGGTTCACCGCCGACCTCGCCCGACGTTTCGTGGCCGAACGCCGCTGCGCTTCAACGGGGTTCGCTTCGCTCTTGATTCGTCGGGCGCAGTCGCCGAGAGCGGCCAGCTGTGACCGCGTCAGCTGCCCCAGATAGTGCGTCCGCACCGCTCGCCCGTAGGTGACCAATGCCGGCCGGAGCCGCACCAAGCCGTCGTGGGTGATGGTGGCCACCACACCACGCCGATCACTATTGCTGGCGCTGCGCTGTACCAGCCCTTGTGACTCCAACCGCCGGATCTGCTGGCTCACTCGACTCGGCGTCAGCATGAGCGCCTGGGCCAGATCACCGACCCGCGCCGATCCGGAACCAGCCAGTTTCTCCAGCAGCAGCACGTCGAAGAGGGTCAGCTTGTGCGCGTCCAGCAACTTCCGGTTCAGCAGCCGGTAGAGCCGCATCGCCGCATCGAGGAAGCGCTCCCAGCTCCGTTGTTCGGCCTCATCGAGCGCCGGGAGACCACTCGGTGGCATCTCCGGACACGCACCCCCCATGTGCCGCCATGCTAGGGACGGCGATGATCGGTCGGGTCCCGATTTCGGAAAGTGGCACCGACGGACATCCGCCTTTGGCGGCCGAATGTCCGATCGAGACGGCCACACCCACGCTCGAGAAGTTCCGGTGGCCGCGGGGAGCTAACCCGATTGCATCGCGGCCACGACCCGCGCCGCCTCGCGCACCGCGGCCACGTTGGCCTTGCCCTGCCGTGAACCCGCCAGTTTGGCGGCAATATGCGCGCCGACGGTGATCGGTTCATACGCCATCCCGGCATCGGCGTCCAGATACTCGGGGGCCGTGGCGATCACCGCATCGACATTGCCGTCGTGGAAGAACGCGGCCGACCGCCGCCGCTTGATGGTTCCGTCGACGATCGGTGGTTTCACCCGGTGCAGCGTCGACATCCACTGGTCGTTGGTGATGCGGGCCGTGAGATCACCCAGGTTCACCAGCAGCGCGCCGTCGGCGGGCGCCACGTCGTGCCACTGCTGGTCGGTGCCCAGCACCTGCAGACCGGCCACCTGGTCGGCCCACAGAACGGTGACGATGCCGTAGTCGGTGTGCTCTCCCATCCCGGTGAGGTCGCCGTCGAGGGTCACGGTGCCTTCCGGAAGTGCGTAGTTGTTCATCCGCAGCACGTCGACGGAATGGTCGGTGATGCGCTCGAAGTACCCCGACTCCAGACCCAGTGCGACACAGAAGATTTCCGTGAGTGTCCGGGCGACCCGGCCCGCCTCGGCAAAGTAGTCGAGGACAGCCGGCTGGAAGGTCGGCACCTCGTCGGGCCAGACATTGATGCCGTAGTCGGCCTCGTCGAGATCGAGATCCGTGAACGACCGCGCCTCGACACCGATGTTGAACGCCTCGAAGAAGTCGTTCATCCGGGTGGCGGACTCGACGCCGAGCGACAGGCTCAGCGATTCGCTCTTCGGCGGGCTGTATCCCCGATTGGCGGGCACCCGGTAGCGGTTCTTGGTCTCGACACGCAACCCGAAGAACTGGTCCGTGGCCGTCGCCAGCCCGTCGATCGTCTGCGCGGGAATGTCGTGGCCGAGGATCTGCATGAAACCGACTCGCCGGCAGGCGTCATCGACGGCTTCGGCCACCGCGCGTTTGGCGGTGTCGTCACCACCGACGACCCACGGCGTGATGTCGATCGCGGGCACTTCGAACGAGCTCATCGGTTCGTCTCCAATCCATCGTCAATCCAGGATGCCAGTCGCGCGCGCAGGGCGTCCTTGTCGCCGGAATCCAGCCAGCACGCATCGATCGCGTTGGCCGTGAACGTGACCAACTGCGCCACGTCGTATCCCAGCGCGTTACCCACCGCGTAGTAGTCGTTGGAGGGGTCGGTGCCGAACATCGGCGGGTCATCGGAGTCGATGCACACCCGCAGCCCGGCGTCGACCATCTGCTGGATCCGGCGGTGGCTGCCGTCGCCCGAACCGCTGTAGCGGCCGATATCCGAACTCACCGGGGTGCAGGTGAACGGCACCTGCTCCTCGACGCACCGCCGGGTCACCCGCTCGTCGGTCACCACGTGATAGCCGTGATCGATTCTGGTGCAGTGCAGTTCGTCGAGCAGGACGTCGATATGCCCTGGCGGGCCGCTTTCCGAATGGGCGGTGCGGTTCAGGCCCGCCTTCTCGGCCAGCGCATAGGCCGGTGCGAACGCAGCGGGCGGTCCCAGCACCTCTTCGTAGTCCAGACCGATGCCGAGCACTTCGTCCACACGATGTTCGATCACCTGCTCGACCAACGACAGTGCCTCGGCGACGGTGTGTTGCCGATTGATGGCGATGATGATCCGGCTGTCGATGCCGGTGTCGGTGCGGGCCTCGCGCATCCCGTCCAGGATCCCCGCCAGCGCGGTGCGATACGGCAGCGGGCTGGGTTGCGGTGACACGAAGATCTCGCGGTACCACACGTTGTGGTCGGCACCGAACGCGGTGAGTGACTCGTACGTGATGCGGCGGTAGTCATCCCGATGGTGCAGGGCCGCACCGATCAGATCGTAGACGGACAAGAACTCGCCGAGGTTCTCGTAGGCCGCACTGTCGTACACGCTGTCGGCGTCCGGGTTTCCGGGGATCCGAACGCCGTTGCGGGCGGTGAGTTCGACGGCGGTGGCCGCGGGCACCGACCCGAGCAGGTGGCAGTGCAGGCTCACCTTCGGAATCCGTTGTGCGACATCACGTGAGATCATGGCACCGCGATCGCGGCGTACTTCGACCGCAGGTAATCCGACGTCATCACCGGTTGGTAGTCGTGGGCCTGGCCCAATGGCGGCGGGAACGACTCGATGACCTGATCGAGATTGGCCTCGAAGAAGAAGATCAGTGAGATCAGTTCCTCGTCAGGGGCATCGGCGCTGGGCGGCAACACCCGGTGCAGGGTCGAGGTCCACCGGTCACCGGTCCAGCGGGCCATCAGATCACCGATGTTGATGGTGTAGGCGTCCGGGATCACCGGTGCGTCGATCCAATGCCCCTCCCGCGTACACACTTGGAGACCGCCGTAGCCGGCCTCTCGGTCCAGGATGGTGATGGTGCCGAAGTCGGTGTGAGGCGCGATGCGGAACTGCCCCTCCTCGACGGGGCCGGTGCGGTTCAAGGCGGGATACCGGTTGATGTTGAACGTGTGCGGCGAATCCGTACAACGGTCGACGAACCAGCTGTCCGGCAACCCCGCCGCGACGGCCAGAAGTGTCAGCAGTTCGGCCGCCAGCTCACGCATCGCGACGGCATAGGTGTCACACAAGGCTTGCAGTCCAGGCACTTCCACGGGCCAGACGTTGGGCGGGAACCATTCGGCGTCGACGTCGGCGTCCCCACTGGAGTGGTCATGACCTGATACGAAGCTCTCTTTCAGATCGGGTGGCAGCTCCACACCGAGCAAGTAGCCATTGGCCTCCTTGCCGGGCGGCACCCAGCCGCGCCCGCCAACAGCGGTGGCATAACGCTCCTTGGTGGCGGGGTCGAGGGTGAAGAACTCCCGAACGGCGTCGCGGATGCGAGCCCGCAGCTCGGGAGCAATCCCGTGCCCGCTGACCATCAGGAAGCCGCTGCCGATCAGTGCCTGGTCCACCGTCGCGGCCAGTGCGGCCCGGTCGGCATCAGATCCGTGGCGCCACAACGACAGGTCGACCAGAGGAATGGCGGAGGTCATGCGGCTTCTCCTTCGTGGGCGAGACGTAACAGGATCGGGTAGGTGAGCGCACCGACCAGAAGGCCGGCGGGGACGCTCAGGTCGGCTCCGCCGAACGCCGCGGCGATGGGACCGACGAACACGGTGGTGTTGATGCACAGCGCCGCTGCGATCATGCCCAGCAGCTGTGCGCCCACGCCGGCTCGCGAAAAGCTCTGGTGCACAGCCGCGGACGCGCGCGGATAGCGGCCCCGTCGGCGTGCGAGGTCCACCAGGAACACTCCGGCCCACGGGGCGAACCAGATGATCATGAACAGCAGGAAGGTGCTGACGAACTGATAGAAGCTGCCGGACAACACGACGGCGGCGCCGACGAGGCCGCACAACACGCCGTCCACCAGCACAGCCTGCCACCGGGAGAGCCGTACCCCCAGCGCCTGCAACGTGACACCGGAGGAGTACAGGTCGACACCGTTGAGTGAGAGCATCTGGACGATCACCAGCACCAGGTAGATCACCACCAGCCAGGCGGGGAAGATGGTCGACAGGCCGGTGACCGGATCTCCTGCGTCGGGGAGAGCGATGGCGATGGCCGCGCCGAGTGCCATGAGCAGGGCCTGCGGAACACCGCCGCCGACTGTCACAGCCGCGACGATGCGAAGCCGGCCGGTGCCGGCAGGCAGGTAACGCGAGTAATCGGCAGCCGCTGACGACCAGCCGAGGCCGGAGCCGCTGGCGGCCAGTGCGACACCGCCGAGGAACAACGCCCACGAGGCGGGGGCACCGTCGTTGATCTGGATGTCGTCGACCACCAGCCAGGCCATCACGAGGAAGATTGCGGCGAACGAATGACCAGCAGGCGGAGAACTTTCGTGATCGCGGCATGCCCGAGGAGCGGCAGTACCGCTTGCAGGACCGACAGGATGACGACGATGAGCACCTCGCCGGCGGTGGAGACCTGCACGCCGGTCAGGTCCAGCAGCGCGCCCGTGGCCAACACCATCACCACCAGGTCCAGCACCTCGTAACCCAGCATCATGATCCAGTTGAAGAAGGCCACCGGCCGAACGCCGATGCGGCCGAAGATCATCTGCGAGACACCGAAGGTGGTGGTGCCCGCGGCGGGTCCCGCGATGGAAACCACTCCCGCGATCACCCAGGTGAGGTTGCCGAGCACGATCGCCAACAGAGCCTGCCACCAGTTCAGGCCCATCGCCACCAGCAGGGTGCCGTAGACCACGGTGAGGACGTTCATCACCAGCCCTGACCACATGGCGCCGAGCTGCCAGGGCCGGCCGTGCCGTTCGTCGTCGGGGATGTACTCGATGCCGCGCCGCTCGATGCCGAGCCGTTGTTGATCGCTGTGGCTTATCCGCTCGTCGGGCGGATCCTGCTCTATCGTGGTCACTGGATGGTCCCGTCGTCGCGTCGTTAGGCTGAAGTGGCGATAAGTGCTAGCAATCAGATTGGGCATCTGATATGTCCGATCTATCAACCGAGTGTTGCGAAGGTGTAAATGACTGCCGAGGTCGGCCTGGATGAGCGGGCACTCGCGCTGCGTGCTGGGACAGCCATCCGCGCAATCCGCGAAAAGCGTCAGCTATCGATGCGCGACGTGGCGGCACGCGCCGGCATCAGCCAGCCGTTCCTGAGCCAGATCGAACGCGGCCAGAGCATGCCGTCGATGATCACCGTCTACCGGCTGGCCGAGACCCTCGGCGTCACCCCCGGTGAGCTGTTGCCCACCAGCACCGAATCCAAGGTCACCGTGATCCGCAGCGACGAGGGCCGGCTGTTACCGGTCGCCGACCGTCCCGACGCAGCGCTCGGGCGGGTACTGGTGCTCAGCCGGGACGAGGGACTGCAGATCATCGAGTACACGATCGAACGCGATCAGTACATCGGGGAGTGGTTCCAATCGCCGGGCATCCTGGCCCTCTACATGGTGTCGGGACAACTGGACATCGACGTCGAAGGCGCGGGCACCTACCGCGTCGGAGCAGGCGACCTGATCACCCATCCGGCGCCGTTGCGGCACCGGTGGCTGCTGGTCGACAACCAACCCGCCCATGCGCTCCTGGTGATCACCGAGTAGTCGGTCCGGCGCGGCCGTTGGCGGCCACGAATCCAGGACTACGGATTCTCCGTGGTCCCTGACCGCTCCCCCGGATGCCAGGGTCGTAGTCATGAAGCACGTGACCGCCACCCCGTGGATCAACGGACCCGCCGCCTCCGCCGAGGCGAGGAAAAGCAGATGAGCGCCGCCACGCGCGTCGTGGTCGTGGGCGGCGGATACGCCGGCGTCCTGGTAGCCAACCGCCTGCGCCAACGCACCGACATCGATGTCACCCTGGTGAACCCACGGCCACATTTCGTCGAACGAATCCGGCTACACCAGTTGGTCGCCGGCAACGACGATGCCACCGAGGACTATTCAGCGGTACTGGCCGACTCGGTGAAGCTAGTCGTCGACTCGGCCGTATACATCGACGCCGACGCCAAGAATCTGCGCCTGGCATCCGGCAGCACCCTCGGCTACGACTACCTGATCTATGCCGTCGGCAGCACCGCACCGGTCCCCGCGTCAGTCCCGGGCGCCACCGAGTTCGCTTATGCCCTGGGTGAATTGGAGGCGGCACAACGCCTGACCGCTCGACTGGTCGATGTCCCCCTACCAGCGCCCATCGTGGTGGTCGGCGGTGGTCTGACGGGTATCGAGGCCGCCTCCGAACTTGCCGAGACCGGCCGCACCGTCACTCTGGTGACCGGCGCCCTTGGCCCGTCACTGGCCAAGGGCGGGCGCAAGTCGGTAGCCAAGCGCCTCACGAAACTGGGCGTCACCGTGGTACAGGACGCCACCGTCACACGTGTCGCCGAAGACCGAATCACGCTGCGCGACGGCACAGAACTGCCGAGCGCGGTCGCCGTGTGGACCGCCGGCTTCGGTGTCCCGACACTGGCCGCCGACAGCGGTCTGCGCACCGACCGGCTCGGCCGGCTGCTCACCGACGAGACCCTCAGCAGCGTCGACGATCCCACGATCATCGCCGCCGGCGATGCGGCCTCCCCCTCAGGGGTCCCGTTGCGGATGAGCTGCCAACTCGCCATGCCCCTGGCCTCCCACGCCGCTGACACTCTCCTGGCGCGCCTCGACGGCACGAACCCGAAGGACCTGAACCCGGCTTCGGTGGGCCAGTGCATCAGCCTCGGCCGCCACGCCGGCACCATCCAGATGTCGCACTTCAACGACGAGGCCCTGCCGATGCACCTCGGCGGTCACCTCGCCGCCAGGATCAAGGAATCGGTGTGTAAAGGCACGGTGGCGTTCCTGGCCAAGGAGGCCCGTCAACCGGGCAGCTACTTCTGGCCCAAAGGCGGTAAACGGCAGAAGAATCTGAGGAAAGGGACCACCCGTGTCTGATGTGATGGACAAGCTGATGAAGGCGATGACCGTCATCCAGTCGGTCAAACCGCCCCACATTCCGGACGGCGCCGATGCGATGACCGCGATCATCGAATGGGGCCCCGGCGACAAAGGTGCGCCGCCGCATCGCCATCCCGGCGGACCGTGCTTCGGCTACGTCATCGAAGGCGAGATGCTCTTCGAGCTGGAAGGCGAAGCCCCGCGTGTCATCAAAGCCGGGGAAGCGTTCTGGGAGCCCGGCGGTGACGTCATCCACTACTCCGACGGCAACAACCGCGACGACATCCCACTGCGGTTCCTGGTCACCATGCTCTGCCAACCCGGCGTCGACATGTTCGTCCTCGTCGACGACGCAGAACTCGAAGAGCGCCGTGACCGCCGCTTCAAGAAGGGACAGGAATGAGAATCACCGTGGTAGGCGCCACCGGCCAGATCGGTGCGCAGGTCGTCGAATTGCTCACCGGCGCAGGCCATGACGTCGACGCCGCCGCCCGGTCGTCCGGCGTGGACGCCGTCAGCGGCGACGGGGTGGCGGCAGCCTTCGACGGCGCCGACGCTGTTGTCGACGTCCTCAACTCCCCCACCCTGGAACCCGGCCCGGCGGCAGACTTCTTCACCGCCTCTGCCACCACCCTGCTCGCAGCAGCCAAGAAGGCCGGCGTGCAGCATTACGTGGTGCTGTCGATCGTCGGGGTCGGCAGTATCGATGCCGACGGTTATCTGCAGGGCAAGCAGCGCCAGGAGGAACTGGTAGCCAACTCCGGGGTGCCGTACACCATCGTGCGGGCCACCCAGTTCCACGAGTTGACCGAGATCATCGCCGGTTCGCTGGTCGCCGAGGGCGTGGCCCACGCACCGGATGCCCTGATCCAGCCCGTCGCGGCAGCCGAGGTTGCCGACCTGGTCGCGCGGGTGGCCACCGAAGTGCCGCGCAACGATGTGCTGAATTTCGGCGGACCGGAGAAGATGTCCTTCGCCGACCTGGCCCGCGCCGTCTTCACTGCACGAGGCGAAGACATCACCGTCGTGATCGATCCGCAGGCCACCTACTTCGGTGTCCCCGTGCAGCGGAACAGCCTGGTGACCGACGACGGTGCCGAGTTGGGCACCACCCGGCTCTCCGATTGGCTGGACCGGTGACCGAGCTCGCCGGGCGCACCGCCATGGTCACCGGGGGCACCGCCGGAATCGGCTTCGCGACGGCCCAGCGGCTGATAGAAGCGGGCGCCTCGGTGGTCATCACCGGCCGCGACCCGCAACGCGGGCGCCAGGCTCAGGAAAAGCTCGGCCCGACAGCGCACTTCGTCGCCGTCGACATGGCCGACTCGGCCGGTGTGGAGCGGCTGTCCCGGGAGTTCGAACTCGACATCCTGGTCAACAACGCGGCTCGGTTCCCGGCCGCCCTGACCGTCGACCAGGACGAGAAAGGGTTCGGGCACACCTTCGACACCAACGTGCGCGGACTCTACTTCCTGGTGGCCGCGACGGTGCCCACCATGATCCGCCGTGGTGGCGGGGCCGTCGTCAACGTGACGTCCATGGTGGCGTCCAAAGGGGTCCCCGGCGCGTCGGTGTACAGCGCATCCAAAGCAGCGGTGGAGCAGTTGACCCGGTCGTGGGCGGTTGAATTCGGTCCGCACAACATCCGGGTCAACAACGTCGCGCCCGGGCCGACCGCCACCGCCGGCGTCGCGGCCGAATGGGGCGAAACCAACGAAGAACTCGGCCGCGCATTACCGCTCGGGCGGACCGCCGATCCCGCCGAGATCGCCGAGGCAATCTTCTTCCTGGCCTCCCCGCGCGCCAGTTTCATCACCGGGACCACCTTGCATGTCGACGGCGGCGGGACCGCCGTCTGAAAGCTGGGCTTCGACGCGTCATCGGGTGCGTGCCGCTGAGGGCGCCGGCCCGGTCGACTGGTTGATCCCCTTCCGGAGGTCACGGCGCGAACGAATCCCCAACTTGGTGAACACCTTCCGCAGATGCCACTCCACGGTGTGGGCACTGATGAACAGCTGGCCGGCGATCTCCTGGTTGGTCAGGCCCTGGCCGGCCAGCTCGGCGATCTGACGTTCCTGTGGGCTCAGCTCATCGCCGGCGGCCGTCGGCTGCTTACGGGTCTTCTGGCCCGCAGCCAGCAGCTCACGCCGGGCCCGTTCGGCGAACGCCATCGAGCCCATCTGGACGAACTCCTGATGGGCGAGGCGCAGCGGCTCCCGCGCGACCGTGGCAGGGCCGTTGCGGCGCAACCACTCCCCGTAGAGCAGTCGGGCCCGGGCCAGCCGAATCCGTTGCGACGTCGCTTCGAAACGCTCGATCGACTCCAGGTAGAGCGTCTCCGCCTGCTTCCCCTCGCTCAGCAAGGCACGCGATCGGGCCAGTGCCGCCAAGGCCCGCGGTGACCCAGCCGCCGACGCCCGCACCTGCAGTCGATCGAAAACCTGCTCGGCGTATTCGCGATCGTCGGCGCGGACAGCGGCTTCGACCGCCTCGACCAACAATTCGCTGTGGAACCCGAGATCGTCGTACTCGCAGGCGCTGCGGGCCGCCGTTCGCGCCTCGGCGTACCGGCCCAGCCCGTTGTTCAGTACCGCGGTGGCATAGCGCGCCAATCCGATCACCCGGCCCTCACCACGGGCGCGGCCGGACTCCAGAGCTGCCGTCGCCAATCGGGTGGCCTCGGCTTCGTCCCCCCGCCAGGCCGACAGGATGATCCGGTGGTACTTCAGCGGGGTGTAGTCGATGGCGAGGGCAAGGTCGTTGGCTTCCGCGGCCAGCGCGCCGGCCGTGGCCAGTTCACCGCGCTCGACGGCGGCACCGGCTCGCGACAACAGCGCCGGCGGCAGCAGCGTCAGCGCCCCGCTGTCGGTGGCCAGCTGCACCGCGTGCGCCGCGATGTCATGCCACCCGTCGTCCCACGTCTCGTGGAGCAGGCATTCATGGGCAAGAGGGAAGGCCCGCCAGAACCAGCCATGGCTGCCGTTCCGGGTGGCCTCCTTGAGCGCGTCCAACGCGCGGCGCATGGCCGGCATCGCTTCGACCGCACCGCAGGCCAACCGCTCGGCCAGCGCATGGGTCACCAGATCGAGTGGGGTCTGCGGCTGCCGTTTCGCCAGCGCGGCGTGCGCGGTCGCTGCGACATCGGCGGCCAACCCGGCTGCGGTGCGCCCGACGTACATCGCGGCGCTCAGCGCTTCCAGGTACGCCTCGGTGGCCAGGGTGGGGTCGAGCGCCTCCAACTGCCCGGCCACCGCCGCGAACTGTGTGACGGCGGCGACGAGCGCGTCGGCGTCACCGTCGGCGCGTGCGGAGGCAAACATCAACCGAGTGTTCAGTTGTGCGGAACGGGCCCGTTGCAGATCGGTCAACGGGCCCAGGTCCGCGGTGGCCAGCAGGCGGCGGGCGCTGCCGAACGAGGCGCTCTCGCGGTGGGCCTCGGCCGCCGCGAGCGCCCGGCCGGTACGCACGGAGGGGTCGGGAGTCAGCTCCGCTGACCGCGCCAGAAATGCTGCCGCGGAAGCCGTTCCGCCGCGTTGCAGTGCCCGCCCTGCCGACCGCTCCAGATCCGATGCCACCCGCTCGTCGAGGGAATCGGCGGCCAAGCCGCGGTGCCAGGCGCGCCGGTCCGGGTCGACAACGGGGTCGGTGACCACCGCGAGCGCCGCGTGCGCGATCCGGCGTTGTTCGGCGCCGGCCGACCGGTAAGCCACCGACCGCGCCAACGGATGGTGGAACCGCACCCGGGTGTCGACCGCGATCAGGCCGCAATCGTATGCGGGCGCCATCGCCGCGGGTTTGAGGTCCAGATGTGCCATCGCACGCGACAGCAACGCGGGGTCACCCACCGGTTCAGCGGCCGCGACGCACAGGAGCATCCGGGTGTCGTCAGGCAGGTCGGCGATCAGGGTGCGGTAATGCTCCTCGAGGCCGGCGCCGACGTTCTCGGTGTGAAGGGATGCGATGTCCTTCGGAGTCTCCAACAGTGCCAAGGGGTTCCCCCGCGCTTCGGCCACGATCCGGTCCAGGATCGCCGCGTCCAGGCGGCCCGGGTACGCCGACTCCAACAACCTGCGCGCGTCACCGTCGTCGAGCCCGCCCACCGCCAGGGTGGGTAACCCTGCGGTGCCGTCGATCGGGGTGCGTGTCGCGAACGCCAAACCCACGAACTCGGCCTGCACACGGCGCGCGACGAAGAACAGCGTCTGCGCCGACACGTGATCCAGCCACTGCACATCGTCGACCACGCAGAGCACCGGTCGGTCCGCGGCGGCAGCGGCGAGCAGCCCGAGTACCGCCAATCCCACCAGGAACCGATTCGGCGCGGCTCCGGTGTCGCTGAGGCCGAAGGCCCCCTCCAACGCCTCCCGTTGCGGTTGCGGCAGGCCCGACCGGTAGTCCAGCACCGGCGCACACAGCTGCTGCAGACCCGCGAAGGCCAACTCCATGTCGGATTCCACACCCACCGTGGTCAACACCGTGCAGTCCGCGGCGACCTCCCGCACAAACGTCAGCAGCGCCGTCTTCCCGATACCGGCCTCACCGAGGAGCACCCGCACCTCACTGCGCCCGGAGCGCACGGCGTCCACCATCTCCCGAAGTGCCTGGCATTCGGCGGAGCGACCGGGTAGCGCCGCGTTGCCGCGGTCGCGGATCGCCGTCACGATCGAGATGCCTACCCGTCTGGAGCGCCGGATGCGGCCAGGCCGTGGGCCGCGGTACCGGCAAATCCTGTCATGTCGACCCGACGGGTGCACAGCTACCTGTGAACTACGGGTTTTCCGTGGTCCCTGCTTGCGCTACGACTGCCACTGTTGTCCGAGCACACCGGAGGGAGGGTAGGTGCAGAGCTCGCCAGAATTTTCGGGGCGCACGGCAATGGTCACCGAGGGCACCTCGGAGCTGGGACGGGTCACCGCGCGCCTGCTCAAAGAGGCCGGCGCCCAGCTCATCATCAGCGGCCGGGACGATGCCGCCGGACGGGCTGCCGTCAACGAACTGGGTCCCGGTACCCGGTTCATCGCCGCCGATCTGGCCGACCTGGAGTCCGTCGACCACCTGGCCCGACAGGTGCCGGTCGACATCCTGATCAACAATGCCGATGTGGTGGGCGCCGATACGTTGGCCGGTCTGTACTTTCTCGTGAGTGCCGTGGCTCCCGGCATGATCCGCCTCGGCGGCGGAGCGATCGTCAACGTCGTGGCGGGGGTGACAGACGCCGTCACCGCACTGACCCGCTGCTGGGCAACGGAATTCGGTGCAACCGGCGTTCGGGTCAACACCGTGGTCGCCGGAAGCCGAGCGAATCCCCTCGGACGTGTCGGCAGACCCGTCGAGATCGCCGAGCCGATCGTCTTCCTGGCGTCCAGCCGGGCGAGTTTCATCACCGGCGCAACGCTGCACGCCGACGGCGGAGCGAGCGTCGGGTGAGAGGGAGATGCACCGACTCGGACCACACCCGGCTGACGACGGCTCGGTACTCGCAGCCAGGTGTCGTTGCGCGGACCGATTCTATCGGTGCGCTACCTAGTCATTCGCCGCCAGCAGCGCTGACGCGATCGTGGCCAGCGCCTTCACCGCCGATGTGGCGTCGCGCTGATACTGCGCATGCACGATGGCACCATCTATTGCCACGCCGAGCGCTTGTGCCGTTCGGGTTCGGTTCGCTCCCGGCGGAAGTGTCGCTTTGATGGCCGCGACCATGTCTGCCTTGTGCCGAGCGGTGATGACGTGCACCTCGGGCAACTCAGCGCCGATCTCGTTGACGCTGTTGATGAACGCACATCCACGGAACGAGTCCGCCGTCAACCATTCCTCGACCGCGGATACGACCGCGGGCCGCCGACGACTGCCAACAGAGTGGCGGTCGAGCGCGTCGACAAACCAGTCCATCCAGCGCCGGTGTCGCAAGTCCAAGAACGCCAGTATCAGTGCGTCTTTGCTCGGAAAGTGTCGATAGAAAGTCACCTTGGTGACGCCGGCCTCGGCTATCACCTTGTCGATGCCCGTGGCTCGAATTCCCTCGCGGTAGAAGAGCCGGTACGCGGTGGCCAGTATCCGTTCCCGAGCCGGGAGGGCCGGCACGTCGATCTGCGGATCCAGAGTCTGGGCGATGCTCACGCCATCATTGTAGACAACTCTGTCCACATGACTGGCCCCGCGATGTAGACAGCTCTGTCTACATGCGCTACCGTACTGTCCATGTAGACAGCTCCGTCTACATGGATCCACCCTCCGAGAGAAAGAGGACGACCATGACCGTCACATCCGCAACCGACGTCAAACCTCCGGTTCCGCCGTTCACTGACGAGTCGGCCGTACTGAAGGTTCGGCTGGCTGAGGACGCCTGGAACAGCCGCGATCCGCAGCGCGTAGCACAGGGATATTCGGTCGACAGCGTCTGGCGCAACCGCTCCGTGTTCGTGACAGGCCGTGCGCAGATCATCGAGTTCCTGAGCGGCAAGTGGGACCGCGAACACGAGTACCGCCTCATCAAGGAACTGTGGGCGCACAGCGGCGACCGTATTGCGGTCCGTTTCGCGTACGAGTACCACGACGAAGCGGGTCAGTGGTTCCGCGCCTACGGCAACGAGAACTGGCTGTTCGACGAGAACGGCCTGATGACACACCGCCACGCCAGCATCAACGATGTGCCGATCGGGGAAGGACAGCGCAAGTTCTTCTGGGACCGGAATGCGCCACGGCCGGTGGATCATCCGAGTTTGTCCGCACTCGGCCTGTGACTCGCACGGCTGGATCTCAGACATCGACACCGGCCACGTCGAGGACCTTCGCCTCGCCGACCAGCCGCTGTCGACCGAACCTACTGTCGAGCCACCCTTTCCCTCCACCTCGCATCTACTAGGCATACACACGCCCGAGAAGGACAGCAACGCACCATGATTCACGCCCAATTCGACCCCACCGCCCGTCAGCTGCTGGCCATCGCCGCCGTCGAGGCCAAAACACGCAAAGACGTGTCCTGGCAGCAGATCGCCGACGCCGCCGAGCTGTCCGTAGCCTTCACCACCGCGGCCGTGCTGGGCCAGCACGCGTTGCCGGAAGCGTCAGCAGAGGCCGTCGGCGCCCTGCTGGGACTGGACGAGGACGCGGTGCGGTTGCTGCAGACCATCCCCACCCGCGGCTCCATTCCCGGCGGTGTGCCCACCGATCCGACCATCTATCGCTTCTACGAGATGCTGCAGGTCTACGGCACAACCCTGAAAGCACTCGTTCACGAGCAGTTCGGCGACGGGATCATCTCCGCCATCAACTTCCGGCTCGACGTGAAGAAGGTTGCCGACCCGGACGGTGGCGAACGCGCCGTCATCACGCTGGACGGCAAGTACCTACCGACTGTGCCCTTCTGATCGAAGACGGGGAGTCTCGCACCCCCCACCGGTTAACCGCCGTGTCGCGGTACGGTCCCGGCTCATCACCATCGAGTGGAACGACCACGGAATCTGGGTCGCGTACCGCGGCATCTGGTACGTCTCGGCCGCCCACACCCTCGACGACGTCGACGAGACCATCAAGAGATTCGAGGCCGCGGTGGCCGACGCAGCTGATGCTGGTTGACGCTCGATGCGCGTCGTCGGTCGAACCGGTCGTCAGGGGTGTCCGTTGTGACAAGAGCGGTTTCCACCGGCGCGCTTGGCCTGGTACATGGCGTCGTCGGCGGCCCGGATCAGGTCGTCGATGAGCTGCAGGTTGGGGGCGGCCGCGTCGCCGTCCAGCGGTGCGCTGGCAGTACCGACACTTGCGGTGACCGGCGCCGGTGTGTCGGCGATGGCCTGGCGCAGCTGCTCGGCGTGGATCTCCGGTGCCGGCTGGCGCACGACGTCGGCGATGAGGAACTCCTCTCCCCCGGCCCGGCCGATCACCGCGGAGCGACGGCAGGTCTTCTCCAGTGCGGCGCTCACCCCGATCAGGGCGGCGTCGCCGGCGGCGTGACCGTGGGTGTCGTTGAGTTGCTTGAAGTTATCGAGGTCGATCATTGTGATGATCAGATGGGCGCCGGTGCCGTGGTGACGCATGATCAGTTCGTAGGCCGAGTAGTGGAAAGACCGTCGGTTGTGCAACCCGGTCAGCGGGTCACGGCCCGAGCTGCGAAGGTCGACGCGCAAAGTGCGTACCAGAGACTCGATGCCGAACGGCAGGCCGATGTTGAGCGCCGCCACGATCGCGACGGCAGCGGCCGCCAAGTAGATGTCACCGGTGTCGGCGACCACACGACCCGCCAGCACCGCCGCACAGATCGCGGCCACACCACCGTTGAGGACCACCTCCCACCGGGTGTGGAAATAGGCGACGAACCCGCCGATCACCGCGAACGTCGCGCAGCCCATCAACCCCACGTACGGGTTGGTGAACGACAGGGCGGCCGCGGCGATCGTCGCGGTCGAGACCAGTGAGAACACCATGGACTGTCGCCGCGTCGGCCAGTGCAAGAGGAAAGGCACCGCGGCGCCCGTCGCCGATCCGGCCGCCACGAAGCAGATGATGGTCGTCAGCCGACTGCCGGGCCCTTCGGGGCTGAAGGTCATCAACGCCGTCGAAGCCGCCAGCAGCACGGTGGCGATGAAGATCGTCACCCGCCACAGCCCCTGCAGACCGCGGTCGTACAGGTAGGCGCTGATCCAGTCGTACTGGTCGGCCTGACGTCCCGGCACACGTGCCCACCGAGCCATCGCACACTCCCACATCCGACCAGGAACTGCCCCCACTAGTTGCCACGCCAATCTTGCCAGCGCCGTCCGGCGCTCGGCACAGCTACCCTGGCCGGTGGGCGATGAACAGGTGGCCGGCGGCATCAGCGGTTGTCCGGGATGTGCCTGCTCACCGAGGATCCTTGCCTTCGCATCAGAGCGGACCTCTATGCGCCCTGACCCAGTCGGGACCGTGTTCACGCCTCGCCGAACCACGTTTCCGGGAGATACTGGATGGAGAACACCCGCTCGTACTCAAGGGCCGAACGGATTGAACCCGCGCGAGGACATCAAGACTGAGAACAGCCAGGGGTCGCCTGAAAACCCCGGACCTCTCCGAGATTGCGCTTACGCCTTCATGTCGATCGGTAGTTCCCTGCGCTCGAGTTCAAGCGCGGACTGAAGACGCGACCCGGTCGTTTCGGCCTGAACCGGTTCTGTCTCAGGGGTGTTCACGATCGCCTGACATCGCGGTGTCTGGTCGGCGACCGTCTGGACATCGATCCCGTCGACAACGTCGACGAGGGCCTCTACTTCAGAATCCCCTTGTGTGTTTGAAATCGGGCGCTCAGTACGGAGCGATTGTAGGGATGTCCCTCGGAGGAATGTAGTGGCGCTTCGTTGCTCCGATAAGGACAGTGCCTTTCGGGCCGCTGGGGAGGCTCTCCAAGGGTGCCTGTACCTGCCAGGGCGTCTCGACCTCGATCGTGATAGCCGCTTTACGGCCGACAACGTGGACGGGGGCGTAATCGACGTATTGTTCGGTGGGATCCGGTTCGAAGCTCACGAGAGTCGGCACCGACGCGACACCCGCCACGATTACGAGGAATCCCTCGACGAACAATGGGATCACCGAGACGGCGTCCCAGTCGATGTCTTCTCCGACGGTCTGCGGGACGAAGTCTGCTCCGCCTTCTCGCAGTAGGTCTATCAACCTGCCGAGTTGACCGTGGTAGGGCTCCTCGGAGACATCGTCCGATACCACCTGGTTGTACCGTTCGCCGTCGGCGATCATGGTCCTGTAAAAGAAGACGTCGGCCCCACCATGACTTGGGACCTGCGGGGGAAGGTCGAAATAGCCCATTTCCTCGACGAGAAGCTCGACCTTCTCCTTCAGCGCTTCCCACCCACGGGCGTTTGTGTCGACAGGACCCAGTATCTCTCTGATTGCGGGTCCATGGAGTCCACCTGTGCGGGTAATCGTGATATTCACCGATCCTCCTCGGGTTTCGTGAGTAGTTGACGGGTTCCTGATACGCGTTGCCGGTAAGCGTTGGTTCTCTCATGTCTGGCTACCGAAGCGATTGTCGGCCGACAGCACCTCGACAGCGTCGTAGTACATCCGCCAGCTTGCCCGCGTACGACAAATTTGATCTGAAGTGCTGGCTGGTACGAAAACCATTTCGGCATCGGTGATTTCGAGCTGGTCCGCTTCGGAAGATGCTTATTGGCCCCCTTGTCACACCCGGTGCTTGGACGCGTAGTGAAAGGCTATGCCGCGGACGCCTTAAGGGCCTGAGTAGTCGGCTACTCGAATTGGCGCGGAGCATCACCCGGATGCGGGACTGAGCCATGCTCCGTAGGTGCCGAACTGCTCCTACACGTCAGCAATGTCCCACGCGGTCGCCCGCCGAAGGCATAGAGGTACCGCAACCGGCCAGTGCCGCCATCGAAATCCACGCCGGTCGCACGGGTTTGGGACGCAATCAGTTTCGTAGCGGGTCCGGTCGCGCACTGCTGTCATTCTGACAGCGGGGTGGTGCTGAAAATCGGCCAACAGATTTCTGTGGCGGTGAACGTTGTCGGAGCCGAGGGCGTGGCACCGATGTAGTGTTCGCGAATCGGCCCTTGGTCGCTGATGAGGTGCTCGTTTGCGTATATGCCCAGGGCCGCGTAACTGCGGTCGATGCCGTCCTCGTGACCGCCGGGGTGCGTGAGCACCGCGTATTCGGCCTGGGGTAAGACCTCGGAACGGATGCCCTCCGGTGGCTCCGCGAGTTCCGGTGCTGGTACGAATAGCGTTGCGTTGCCGTGTGATTCGAGGAAAATCGCTCGTTCGTAAAGACCACCCGGCACGACCGCCGACGGCGCGCCTGCCGCCGTGGCAACTGCGTCCCGTAGCCGGCTCAGTGTCGCCGAGAACCAGTTGTCGATGCCGGCAACCTCGATGGTGGCGCCGACGGACCACACGGCGAGCGCAGGTTCGGTGCGCAATTCCACGTGGGGAGGGGTGCGTACGGGCGACAGCAGCTCGCGCAGGGCGCCGACGGTGTCACGTGTCTGCTGCAGCTGCACTTCCATCTGCTCGAGATGAGTGGTGATGATCTCGGTGCGAGCAGCGGCGTCGTCGGTGCTCAGCAGCGCCTTGATGTCGGGGATGGACATGCCCAGGGAGCGGAACCGGCGGATGATGTGTGCGTGGTCGACCTGGCCGGTGTCGTAGAAGCGGTATCCGGTGTGGGAGTCGATGTGGGCCGGTTCCAGGATCCCGATGTCGTGATAGTGCCGCAAAGCCTTGCGACTCAGGCTGGTCATCACGGCGAAGTCACCGATCGAGACCCGTGCGCCCATCACGTCCTCCTCTGCCGTCGGCCACCTGTCAGCGTTGAAGCCATCCTGCCGTCTCCCCCTGGGGCAAGGTCAACATTGCGGCATGAGCTTGACCTTCCCCTTGGGGGAAGCTCCACCGTGGGGTCATGACCACCACAGAATGGGATGCGCTCCCAGACACCGTAAGAACCTTCATGACCGCACTCGACGCCCGTGAGGTGGACCGCACACTCGCCACACTCACCCACGACGCCGTCGTCACCGACGAGGGTCACGACTACACGGGCCACGACCAGATCGGTAGATGGGTTGCGACCGCGGCCGCCGAGTACACCTACACCACCGAGATCACCGGCGCGTCGACCACTGACACCGGCGTGGTCGTCACACAGCACCTGGAGGGCGACTTCCCCGGCGGGGTCGCCGACCTGAACTACCGGTTCGCCCTGGACGGCGCGCTGATCAGCCGGGTGGTGATCGAACCGTGAGCAGGATCTGGTTCATCACCGGGGGCACACCCGGCAACTTCGGCACGGCATTCGCCGACGCGGCCCTCGACACCGGGGACCGGGTGGTGCTCACCTCCCGGCGCCCGCAGGAACTGTCGAGCTGGACCGAGCAGTACGGCGACCGCGTCCTCGTCGTCCCTATGGAGGTCACCGACCCGGCCGCGGTGGAGCGCGCGGTGCGCACCGCCGAGGAGCACTTCGGCGGCATCGATGTCCTGGTCAACAACGCCGGCCGAGGCTGGTACGGCTCCATCGAGGCCATGGACGACTCCTCGCTGCGGGCGATGTTCGAACTGAACTTCTTCGGGGTGCTGTCCGTGACGCGGGCCGTACTGCCGGGGATGCGCGCCCGCGGCAACGGGTGGATCGTCAACGTGTCCTCGGTGGCCGGGCTCGTGTCGGCCCCCGGATTCGGTTACTACAGCGCGACGAAGTTCGCCATCGAAGCCGTCACCGATGCGCTGCGCGATGAGGTCGCTCCACAGGGCATCTCCGTGCTGACCGTCGAACCGGGAGCGTTCCGCACCAACGCCTACTCGGGCTTCGCCGACGAATCCGTCGAGGAGCGCATTCCGGACTACCACGACATGCTCGAAGAGGTCCGCGCCCAATTCGTCGCCATGGACGGCGCGCAACCCGGTGACCCGCATCGTGGCGCCCGTGCGGTGATCGCCGCGATGGCCCAAGATCCGCCTCCCCGCCGACTGGTCCTCGGCAACGGCGGATACGACGCCGTCATCGACACACTGGAACAGACACTCGCCGATATCCGGGCCAACGAGACACTCTCTCGTAGTGCGGATTTCCCGGCTTAGTCGGTCGCCCGAACGGGGCTGACGCCAGTCGAGGCGGCATGCGGATTTGCATTAGTTGCATGTTGCATGCAATGATTTGCGAAACCTCCCGAGCTGATGCGCTCCCGTGGTTGTGCCGACCAGAGCGCGGGAAACCGACGACCAGGGTGGAGATGACCGTGCTTGCGACGTGGCAAAGGGACCACCCCCGGAAAGGGGCCTGTGTGAGCCGGTTCGGACGGACCCCGCTGAGTAGCACGTGAACCGAAACGCGATGTCGTATCGACCGTCACGGTCTCTGGTCACCGGCGCCAGTTCAGGCATCGGCGCGGCATTCGCGCGGGAGTTGGCCGCGCGGGGCTCGGATCTGGTCCTTGTCGCGCGACGCGCGGACAGGCTTGAGCGGCTTGCCCGCGAACTCATGACCGAACACGGAATCACGTGCGAGACAGTCACATTTGATCTGTCGATCGAACGGGCAGGGGCGGCTCTGCGCGAGCGGGTCGGTGGCGAGTTCGACCTGCTGGTCAACAACGCCGGCTTCGCCACGCAAGGCCCGTTCCTGCACGGCGGCGGCGACGAGTTCGCCCGGGTGATCGCCGTCGATATCCGGGCCGTGGTGGACATCTGCCACGCCTTTCTGCCGGCAATGGTGGAGCGGGGACAAGGAGCCATCGTCAACGTCTCCAGTACCACCGCGTTTCAGCCGGTCCCTTCGCTTGCCGTCTACTCGGCAGCCAAGGCATTTGTTCAGAGTTTCTCCCAGTCGCTGTGGTACGAAGCCAAGCAGCGAAACGTCAAGGTTTTCGCGCTTGCCCCCGGACCCACGCGGACCGAATTCTTCGAGGTCATCGGTGAGGGCGCGGCGGTGGCCGGACGGATGCAGACGGCCGAGCAAGTGGCGGCCACGGGCATGCGTGCCCTTGATCGCCGATCAACTCCTCCCTATGTCGTTTCGGGCATTGCGAACTCGTGGACGGCGCGACTTGCGGGACTGGTACCCCGCAGGCTGTTGATCCCCTTCGTGGCCCGGATCCTTCACCCCATGGATCCGGCGCCGTCGCCATGAAGATCGCGTGCGCTGATGCACGCAGACTGCAATTCCTTTCCTGTCATTCCCGAGGAGGACACGTGACAACCGCACCGCTACGCGGCAGCCGAACCGGACTGCCGCACCGCAACCGATCGCGCCTGCATTCGGAATCATCGTCGGGAGGGCGATCATGATCCTGGTCACCAGCGCCGCAGGCGGTGTCGGACGCCCGCTGGTCCGCGGTCTGCGGAGACGCGGGTTGGACGTACGCGCATTCGTCAAGAACGACACCCAGGCGCAACTGGCACGCAGCGACGGGGCAACCGAGATTGTGGTGGGCGACATGCGAAACCGCACAGATCTCGAGAAGGCGCTGAGCGGCGCGAAACGGGTGTACCACGCCGCTCCGACGCAACTCATCGATGAGATCCCGGTTGCCCGAAACCTCATCGAGATCTGCACGGCCGACGGTGTGGAGCACATCGGCTTTCACTCGGTGATTCATCCCGACATCGACGCACTGGTCCATCACCATCAGAAGCTTCTGGTCGAGGGACTGTTGCACGATTCGGGTCTGCCGGTGACCATTCTGCGTCCGTCCCACTACATGCAGAATTACCTGGAGTTCTGGGAGTTCATTCAGGCGGGCTTGATGCCCTATCCGGTGTCACCGACCAGCGTGATGGGCATGGTCGACGTCGAAGATATCGCCGAGGCGGCCGCCAACGTGCTGAGCGCGCCCGACGAGCATCTGGGCAAGACCTACGACCTCTCGGCGCAGGCACTCGACCGCAACGAGATGGCACAGATCTGGACCCGGGTGCTGGGGCACCCGGTGACCGCAATTCGCCTGCCACCCAACGTTGTCGAGAACCCGCTGGCCGCCGCGCCAACGCTGGGGGCGGCCGTCGTCCAGGCACTGCTCAACACCAAGCTCCATGCACTGCCCCACCTCGTTCGCGGCATCCGTGACTCGTCCAATGCGCGGGGCATCCGCAACTGGCCCACCGACGCGCGCGGCGCCTACGTCGGGATGATGACGTACTACGACACCAACGGCCTGCCTCCCGGCAATATGGCCGACCTGCCGAAGCTGTTGGGTCGCAACCCAACGAGTTACGAGCAGTTCGCCAGACGCGTGGCGGCCACAGCGGGAAGCAGCCGCCGCGGGTAGCCGTTGCTCGGTAGCATCGTCGACGCCATCAGGCACCGCGCCACCTGCTACTCGGACGCCACGATGAGCCAAAGCCGGTCGACGAGGCGGATTGCCTGGTCCGGGTCGACACCTTCGAACACGCTCGCATGGATTCCCCGCATCGCGCTGGTGATCGTCACAGCACAGGCCTCGACGTCAACGTCGGCGGTCAGCGCACCGCCTTCGGCGAGACACGCCAACAACTCAGCGAGGGCGCGTTCGAACGCCTGGTGCCAACGCTGCGCGAAACCGTCCTTGCGCGGCACACCCAGGTCGCGGAACAAGACGTGGGCGGCAGGCGTGGCGTAGATCGCTTCGGCGGCCACCCGGAGGAATACGCGCAATTGCTGTTGCGACTGCTCGGGCCAGGTAGCACTGGCGTAGCGCCGCTGCATTTCCGTAATGAGTCGAGTCGCCGCATCATCGGTCGCGGCGTGAAATAGATCGCGTTTGCTCGCGAAGTGATGAAATGCGGTTCGCAGTCCCACTCCCGCCGTCCGCGCCACCTCTTCGACCGTGATCTCGCCGTAGTCGCGGATGCGGAGCAGGTCCTGGGTGGTCTCGACGAGGCGTGCAGCAGTCGCGACAGTCGGTTGGTCATACGACGAAGGAGATTGCTTGGCCCACCGATACAACGTGGCGGGGTGCACACCCACATCACGCGCCACCTGAGCGGCATCACCGTCGGGCCCGAACGCACGGGCAACCGCAGTCCGGCGTTCCTCTGGACTGTGCCGTTTCGCAGGAGACACCCCCCGATCGTAAGGACTGCGGTTCGGACGTCGCCCGGCGATCGCAATGCACGGCGTTGCCACCTGGGATGATGTCCACCATGGACAGCGCTACCAGGCATCGATCAGCTGAGCTCAGTTCTTTCTTACGAGCGAGGCGAGAAGCGCTGACCCCGCAGGACGCCGGCCTCATACCTGGTGCCGGCCGGCGAGTTCAAGGACTTCGCCGGGAGGAGGTAGCGCTCTTGGCCGGATTGAGCACCGACTACTACCGCAGGCTCGAACAAGGTCGAGAGCATCACCCGTCACTACAAGTGCTTCGTGCGCTCGCTCGCGCGTTGCGCCTGGACGCGCACGCGACCACGTACCTCATCTCACTCGTCCATCCAGCCCCCCTGGCGACACCGACTCACGCGACCAGCACCGTCTCTCCGGGGGCTCAGCTTCTCCTGAGCCATGGCTTGCGCGTGCCGGCGCTCGCCGTCGACCTCGGCCTCAACATCCTTGCCATCAACGCGGCCGCCCGCGCGATGTACGGCGGCTTCGCCGACATCGACAATCTCGCCCGCATGGTGTTCCTGGACCCAGCTGCCAGAAGTTTCTACCCGAACTGGCACCATGTGGCGACTCAGACGGTCGGCAACCTCCGCTGGGGCCTGACCCGATTCCCCAACGACGACCGTGTTGCCGAGGTGGTCGATGAAATTTCACCTCAAAGTGAGGTGTTCACCGAGCTGTGGGCGACACACTACGTGCGTCCGCGCTCCAGCGAGGACAAACTCTTCCATCACCCGCAACTCGGTGAACTACACCTCCATTTCGAGGCGCTTGAGCTGGCGGACGCCCCCGACCAGCGATTGTTTGTCTACTGTGCGCTCGTCGGGGGTCCGTTTCCCGACGCCGTCGCTCTGCTCGACACCCTCGCCGATTCCGCAGCGCCGACGTAGCCTCAAATCGGCAGTGGTGCAAAGGGGGTTCACTGGCGCCCTGCTTGCTCAGACGGAAGCCGCAGTGAGCCGGTCGATTTCTTCGGGCGTCAACTCGATTTCAGCGGCTGCCACGTTCTCCTCCAGGTGCGTGCGTCGCGACGTGCCGGGGATGGGAAGCATGACCGGTGAGAGATGCAACAGCCAGGCGATCGCCACCTGCCCCACACTGCAGCCGTGCGCGCGGGCGACGTCAGCGAGCGCTTGGTGGGCCTGCGCCAGCCCACCCTGCGCCACCGGCGCCCACGGAATGAAGGCGAGCCCGTCGCGTTCACACACTTTCAGGATGTCGTCGGCGCCCCGATCGATGACGTTGAACCGGCTTTGGACACTGACGATTTCGGCGATCTGCCGCGCCTCGTCGAGCTGTTCCACCGTGCATTGCGACAAGCCGATCTCGCGAATCTTGCCCTCGTCCTGCAGCGCCTTGAGCTCGCCGACCTGATCTGCCAACGGCACCTTCGGATCCACCCGGTGCAGTTGCAAGAGATCGATCTGATCGACCCCCAAGCGGCGCATGCTCATCAATACCTGCTGCCGCAGGTACTCGGGTCGTCCAACCGGTGGCCACGCCGCCGGGCCCAGGCGTTTCGGTCCGGAGTCGGTGTCGATGACATCAGGCCCGTTTCGGGTCAAGCCCGCCTTCGTCGCAATGACGATGTCGTCAGGGTACGGATGCAGCGCCTCATACAGAATTTGTTCGGCGACATGCGGACCATACGAGTCGGCGGTATCGATGAACTGCACACCGAGATCGACCGCCCGACGAGCCACGGCGATGCACTCGGCCCGGTCCTGAGGTTCACCCCAAATCCCGCGGCCGGTGAATCTCATCGAACCGAAACCCAAGCGCGAGACCGTCTTACCACCGATATTGATTGTCTGCGGATTCACGTTCACCGTGACACCTACCTCCACTTCTATGTTCCCGATGTGACTTACGGACCCTTGTGTTCACGGACCGACCAGCGCCACTGCCGCCACGTTAGGTGGGGGTCGGCGGGTCTAGGGGGGAGTAATACACCCCCCTACTTCGGCGGCCGATCAACCGCAAGCGATCGGGCCCGAGCGGCCGCGTCGAATTCGCAGAACATGTTGGTGAAGTACTCGGGCTGCTCCTCGGGCACCCAGTGGCCGCAGTCCGGTACGAGCTGGCTTGTCACCGAATCGGCGATCTCTTCGCACATTTCCCGGAAGTTCTGCGCGAGCGGATTGGTAGCACCTCCGGAAGCCAGCACCGGGACGGTGAGCTTGCCTTGTTCGCGCAGCGCGGCGCGATTGTCCTCGGCGTCGCGGTCGAGCTCGCGGTAGACCTCACACATTGCCCGCATGGCGCCCGGGGCCTCGTACGCGCGGGCGTATACATCAAGATCCGCAATGGAGATCGCGTCCGGCTGGTAGGCCAGCTCGTCGAAGAAGCGGTTGATGTACCAACGTTCACGTCCGTGCGTGAGGTACACCGCGATGTCCGGATTGGCATGAAAGGAGAACTGCCACGCCGATTTCTGAGCCATGCGCCGTCGGTAGTAGTCAGTGCCCGGAAGCGGAGCTTCCATGAAGGTGACGCTGACGACGTCGGCGCGGTAACGCAGGGCAAAACTCAGCGCCAGCGTCGAGCCGAGGTCGTGCCCGACAAGCGAGATGGGCTCCGCTACTCCCAGCTTCTCCCGCACAAGAGTGTGGATATCACCGGCCATGGTCCATTTGTCGTAGCCGTCGCGCGGTTTGTCCGATGCGCCGGCACCGCGATAGTCGGGCATGATCACCCGGTAACCGGCGGCCGCGAGCGGCATCATGACCTTGCGCCACTCGTAGCGGGTTTGCGGCGCGCCGTGCAGGAGCACGACCGTCATGGTCGGTTCTGGTGGCGTGGCGACGGTATAGCCGATGCGAACCGACTCGTCCGCATCGACCCAGGCCCGACCGTGGTGGACATCGGCATCGTGCGCTGTGGTCATGGTGTACGCCTTCCCGGCTGTCTCTTCGTGTCGACGGCCAGTGTCGACCCTGAATCGCTGCCGAAGGGGGGAACAAGTCGGCCCCCCGGCACACCGGGACCGCCGGTACGCGATGACCCGCGGCCGGCCGAACGTCAAGCGAGGCGCGGGAACAGCGCCACCGCATTCTCGCGATTGATCGCCGCGGCTCGATCACCGATTCCGGCATCGAGTAACTCGGTGAACCGTGTTCCCACCACAGCCGGGGCGTAGGGGAAGTCGCTGCCGTACAGGATGCGGGCGGGGATCGGCGAAGGCCAGGAAGCTCGGAAGGGCGTATGCGCTGGACGACAGTGCGGTATCGAAGTAGAAGCGCTTGAACTTCCCTTCCAGGTCGTCCGCCGGAGGGCCTTGCGGGTCGAGCTCCGCTTGCAGCAGACAGAATCGCGTCACCGCATACGGCAGGAAACCGCCGGCGTGCGACAGAACGATCTTGACGCCGGGATACATGTCGTGAATCCCGTTGAACACCATGTGCACTGCGGTGCGGGTCGATTCGAACGGATAGTCCACCAGCGGGCCCGGCACGCCGGGCAGCGTTGCGATCGACGGATGCCCGGGATGGACGAACACGACTGCGGAGCGCTCATCGAGAGCGCTCCACAGCGGCGCCAGCCGCGTGTCGCCGAGATACACGTCGTCGTAACTGCTGAGCAGGACCACGCCGTCGGCGTGGAGTTCGTCGAGTGCGAAGCAGGCCTCTGTGACGGCACCGTCGACGTCGGGGAGCGGCAGTGTCGCGAAGTAACCGAACGCCTCGGGCTGCTCGGTCACGAGTGCCGTGCTGTACTCGTTGACCCTGCGAGCCATCGCGCGGCGCTCGTCGTCGGGCCATCCCACCACACTCGGTGCCGTCAGCGACAGGATGCTCGTGGCGATCCCGTTGTCTGCCATGAATCGCCGGTGGGTGTCGGGATCCCACGACGGCAGCGTCCAGCCGGAGGGATCGCCACCGTGTTCGTGCAGTGATTCGCCCCAGAACGGCGGGACGTAATGGGTGTGCACGTCGATCCGTTTCGGTGAAACGACCATGGGTGGGCTCCTTTGAGCTGTGACTAGGGACGTTCGATGATGTGGGGGGCTCGGTTTGGCCGGGTTGTGGCCGTTAGAAGCGGACACAGCGGAACACGTTCGGGAGATGCTGCGCGCGCAACACTCACGAGTCAGATCAGCTCTCGAACCCGCCCAACCCGACAAGGAAATGCTGGACGAACTGGCCACCTACGTCGTGGGCATCACGCAGTCCCTCGCGGTGCTCAGCCGCGGGGGAATGTCAGCCGAAGAGTTACAATCCACGGCCAGGCTCGCGTGTGAGACCGTCGCCCGCCGGCTTGGTGCCACCATCGGTGAGCGATGAGCGTGTGAGGTGACCGTCTTCGATCGCCTGGCCGGCTGACCGCAGCACCGCGAATCGCGCCGGCCGTGAATACCGTCCGACTGCTTCGGTCGATCAACCGCTGAGCGCGAACGCCTTCGGCAACGCATCATCTTTGCTCACACCGGGGGGTGCCCCACGCAGTGGGAACCGGACGCGGGCACGTCCAGCGTCGGGTTGCGATCGAAGAAGCCCGAGGGCTTCAGCACAAAACCGGTGTAGTCGACGGGCATGATCGGCCAGTCCTCTGGACGCGGGGTATGCGTCAGGCCGAAGGTATGCCAGACCACCAGGGCTGTGTTCTCGACGCAACGATCACCCGCAACGAACGAGGGCAAACCGGCGCCCCCCGCGTGCTGGTTGACGTAGTCGCCCGTCGGGTAGCGCTCGGACTTCTCGAACGGAGTGACCCATAGGTGTTTGGTGGCGAAAGTCGCCCGACGCGCGATCGATGACTCGTCGGCGGCGAGAAGTAGCGGATTGCCTTCGGGATGCAGACTGTAGGCCACCGGCTTTCCGACGGCGTTGTGCTTGTGGGAATTGCCGATGCTCCATGTCCGTCCGGCCGAGCGATCCGCCATCCGTTGCGCTTCGCTTTCCGTGCGCAGTGGGGTTTCAGACAGCGCCCACGCATTGCCCCGCGGATTGTCCTCTCCGATCGGGAGACGACACACGTTCTTCTCAACCACGGTGTTCTCGTCGCCGTCGACCTGCATGTGCAGGCGGGCGCAGAACAGGTGCTGATGGAACGGTGCCCCCAGTCCGGGGGCGAGTTCGGCCGCATACGGGTTCTCCGTACGCCCTGGACCTGGGTAGGCAGCGGTGAAGACGACGCCCGTCGCTTTGACCTGGAGCTCGATGGTGCCGTCGAGGTAGAGATACCAGTAGAAGCCGTAGTCATAGTTGCCGAGTGTCGTGAAGAACGAGATCACCAGTCGCCGTTGACGTCTCACTGCGGACGAGCCCGCCCAGTCATCACGATGCTTCCACAGAATGCCGTAGTCCTCTTCGTGGATACAGATCGCGTTGGTAATCGTGCGGGGATGGCCGAACTGGTCGGCGACCACAGCATCGAGGTAGGTGATGTCACCGAGGCAATCGCACCCCAGCTGCAGGCTATTGGCCATCTGGCCGATCAGGTACTCACCGGTGTCGAAGTAGTTCTGCCAGCTTCGGATCGGGGAGGGATCTGCATACGGCACCACCATCTCAGCTACCGACGCTCGGAAGATGATCGGCCGCAGTTTGCCGTCGTCGGTGAAGCCCAACTGATGGAGAACGACACCCTCGCGCGCATCGAACGTGACGCGCACCTGCCACTTCTCCCACGACAGCACGTTGCCGTCGAGCGTGAAGCTGGGGCCGTGTGGTTGGGCGATCTCGATCGGCTTCTGCGTGGTTCGCGGAGGTCCGGTGACCTCGGGATCGTCGAAATTGCCCGACGCTTCGGGGATGGGCACCGGCCCCAGGTCGATGACATCGAGGACGACACGTTCGATGACGTCGACGAAGGCGACGAGACCATCGACAGGGTGAGCCCAGGCATGGTCGGCAGGATGGTCCTGTCGGAAGGCCAACCCCCGCAATATCCGGCGTCCGGATTCGCCCGGATAGTCGAAGACGCCCGCAGACAGAGGCGCCACCCGAACGCGCGCGATATCCAACCCGCGTGCCGCCAACGCCTTCTGCCACCTGGCATCGGTGGCCAGGATGCGTTCGACGGCCTCGAATTCCTCTTCCAAGACCGGGAGCTGTCCATCCACAGCGGCATTCAGTGTTTTCGACGATATGACGACCTCGGCATCGGTCGACACGACGGCATCGACTCCGGTGCCGTTCTGAACGTCTTGGATCATTACCCGGAACCGACGCTCGACTGCTCCAGATCTCAGCTCCGCCGGCGTGGGTTCCTCGAGTCCGAGGTAGGCAATCCGCGATGTCGCGTGAAACAACCCTTCCTCGGACAGGATTCGGCGCACATCCAGAATCTCGTCGGGTGTGGCCATGGCGAGCGGGTGGGTGTTCCGTGGCGCGAGGGTGTCCATCAGTAGCAGTCCTGTCAGACGAAAGGGTTCGGGGTGAGGGTGTATTTGGTCTGCAGATACTCGTGGATGCCCTCGACGCCGCCCTCTCTGCCGAGGCCCGACAATTTCCACCCACCGAAAGGTGCCGCGGCATTCGACACCACACCGATGTTCAGGCCCATCATCCCGGTCTTGATGCGCTCGATCATGCGCTGTCCCCGGCGCAGATCCTCGGTGTAGACGTAGGCAACGAGCCCGTATTCCGTGTCGTTGGCCAGCGCAACCGCTTCTTCCTCGTCGTCGAATGCGGCGATAGCGAGCACCGGGCCGAAGATCTCCTCACGCAAGATGTCGCTACCCGCAGTCACGTTGGTGATCACGGTCGGCGCGAAGAAGGTGCCGATGCCGTCGATGCGGGTTCCCCCGGTGGTGATGGTGGCACCACGGTCGACCGCGTCGGCGACCAACGCCTCCGCCTTGGTGACGGCGTCCTCGTCGATCAGTGGTCCGATCGTCACGCCCGGATCAGTACCCCGGCCGACGATGAATTCGTCGACCTTCGCGGTCACCCGCTTGGTGAAATCTTCGACGACGGACCGATGGACGATGAAGCGGTTGGCTGCGGTGCAGGCCTGCCCGATGTTGCGGAACTTCGCCGCAATGGCCCCTTCGACCGCCTTGTCGATGTCGGCGTCGTCGAAGACGAGAAACGGTGCGTTGCCGCCCAACTCCATCGATGTTCTCAGTACTCCCTTGGCGGCCTGCTCGAGCAGCCGCTGACCCACGGGCGTGGAGCCGGTGAAGGACAGCTTTCGCAACCGCGGGTCGGCGATGATCGGCGCTGACAACGCGGAGGACTTCGACGTGGTGACGACGTTGAGCACCCCGTTGGGTAGGCCCGCCTGCAGGAAGACATCGGCCAATAACAACGTGGTCAGCGGCGTGAGCGCTGCCGGCTTGACCACGACCGTGCACCCCGCGGCCAGCGCGGGCGCGATCTTGCGAGTTGCCATGGCCAGCGGAAAATTCCACGGCGTGATGAGGAAGCACGGGCCCACAGGATGTTGCGTGACGATCATGCGCCCCGTGCCTTCAGGATTGGCGCCGTAGCGACCGTGAATCCGTGTCACCTCTTCGCTGAACCAGCGCAGGAACTCGCTGCCGTAGGCAACCTCACCGCGGGCCTCGGCCAGTGGCTTGCCCATCTCCAGGCTCATCAGCAGTGCGAAGTCTTCCTTGCGGTCTTGCACCAGATCGAAGGCAGAGCGCAGGATGTCGGCGCGCTGACGCGCGCTGGTATCGGCCCACTGCTCGGCCGCCTGGTCGGCCGCCTGTAGGGCGGCGAGCCCGTCGGCAGGCGTGGCATCGGCTATCTGCTTGATCGTCTCACCGGTGGCGGGGTCGCTCACGGCGAGCGTCGCGCGCGAAGCCGAGGGGCGCCAGGCACCACCGATGAGTAATTCGTGCGGAACGGTGGCGAGCAGGTCGTGATCCCGGATGGCGGTCATGCATGGTCCTTCGACAGACAGGTGGTGTGTTGAGGAATGAAGATGTTGGCGAAAAAGTCGGCCAGTTCCGCCGTCGCGGTCAGCGGCACCACGTGCCCGACATACTGGTCGGGCCGGACGACCACAATGACACCGCTGCGGTCGATCTGGCGCTCCTCGAAGATGTCGGACCCCGGCTGGGCGGCATAGACCTTTTCGTAATCCACGAGATGCAGCGGGCCGACCCGGGGCAGGAACGTCGTCGGAACGGTCGCCAGATCGACCTGCGTGTGGTCCTGCTGATAGACGACCTTGACGTCGAAGACACTGTCGATGTCGGAGTCCTTTGGCGTGTACGCGATGACCGGCGACTCGGGGGCCGTGACCAGCCAGTCCGCCCATTCGTCGAGCGCCGCGGTGCCCTGTGCTGCGGCGAAAGCGTAGATGCGCCAGCGCCCATCGGCGCGGTGGTGGTGCCCGAGATGGACAGGGTTGCCGTCGGCAACGCGAACCACCGGGGCCGACTTGAAGCGTTTGCCGAGGGGAAAGCCCGGTGCCAGGTGTTGGTGGTTCGACTCGGCGACGATGATCGACGGTGCGTATTGGGTCATGAACCCTGCGGGGAACTCGGCGGTCTTGACGTAGAAGTCCTCCAGCTCGGAGGGTGAATCGAAGTCCTCCGGACGCTTGGCCATCATGTTCGACCACTGCTTATCGAAGTCGATCAGGTTCTGTGCAATCACTTGACGTTCACTGTTGTAGGTCGCGAGAAGCGTTTCAGGACTGCGTCCTTCCAGGACGTGGGCGAGCTTCCAGGCGATATTGAACCCGTCTTGCATGGAAACGTTCATGCCCTGACCGGCTTTCGCGCTGTGGGTGTGGCACGCGTCGCCGGTGATGAACACTCGCGGCTGCCGCATGCCGACCGCTTCGGGCGGAACGTCGTCGAACCGATCGGCGACCCGATGCCCGACTTCGTACACGCTGTGCCAGGCCACGTTTCGAACGTCGAGCGTATAGGGCTGCAGGATTTCGTTAGCTTGGGCGATGATCTGTTCGATGCCGGTGTTGCGGATCTTGCCGTTGTCGTCCTCGGGGACCTCGCCCAGGTCGACATACATCCGGAACAGGTACCCGCCTTCACGCGGGATCAACAGGATATTGCCCCCACCGCCGGACTGGATGGCGCACTTGGTGCGGATATCGGGAAAGTCCGTCACGGCGAGTGCATCCATCACCCCCCACGCGTGAAACGCCTTGTCGCCTTGGGGTATACATCCGATAGAATCGCGCACGGCGCTGCGGGCGCCGTCGGCACCTACAACATACTTGGCATGAACGGTGCGCAAGTCACCCTGACGCGCACCCGAGGTGTGGGCCAAGGTCACGGCCACCGGGTACTCACCGTCATCGTCGACGCGAAGGCTGCGGAATTCCAGGCCGTAGTCGGGCCGCATCCGGGTCGGCGAGTTGGCCATCACCTCGGCGAAGTAGTCCAGTACCCGCGCCTGGTTGACGATCAGGTGAGGGAATTCACTGATGCCGCTCGGGTCGTCTTCCGCTCGCGCCGTGCGCACGATCCGTGAGGGATCCTGCGGATCCGGTTTCCAGAAGGCCATCTGAGTGATTCGGTAGGCCTCGGCGATGATGCGTTCGGCGAATCCGAAGGCTTGGAACGTCTCGACACTGCGAGCCTGAATCCCGTCGGCTTGTCCGATGGCCAACCGTCCGGGTCGCCGTTCGACGATGCGCGTGTTGATCCCCGCGAATTGCGACAGTTGAGCGGCGGCGATCATGCCGGCCGGTCCGGTTCCGACGATGAGGACGTCGACGCGGTCGGGGAGGTCGTCCTCACGGTCGATTCCCACGCCAGCTGCCGGCTGCACACGGGGGTCTCCGGAAACGTAACCGTGGTGGTGGAATTGCATTGTCAGCCTTAGATACTCGTGGTGGATACAAGCGCGGGAACGGCATCGCGGTCCGGCCCCGTGGGCGATATGGAGTTGCGGCGCGCACGTGGCGCCCGAGGTGGGGTGGTGCGTGCTTTCCATGGCTTGCGACCTACGTCACAGATGATATACGATTTCGAATACGATGCAACCACCGGTCGAAAGGAGCAGCATGAGCGCCGACCGCAGCGTCAGCACCGAACCCTCCCCAGCAGCCTCGCGGTTTCGGCCGGGAAAGATCATCGCCATCCACCTGAACTTCATCTCTCGCGCCGAGCAGCGTGGGCGCCATCCGATGCATCCGTCGTACTTCTTCAAACCGTCCAGTTCCATCGGGGCGAGTGGCGGAACCGTGGAGCGGCCGGCGGGAACCGAGTTGCTGGCCTACGAGGGCGAGGTCGCCCTGGTGATCGGCACTCGCGCTCGCCGCGTACCGATCGCGGACGCCTGGAACCACGTCCGCGCAGTCACCGCTGCCAACGACTTCGGTCTCTACGACCTTCGCGCCAATGACAAGGGCTCCAATGTCCGGTCGAAGGGACGCGACGGTTACACCCCGCTGGGTCCCGACCTCATCGACGCCCGTACGGTCGACCCCGCCGGGCTGCGTGTGCGGACGTGGGTCAACGGTGAATTGGCACAGCAGGACGGGACCGATCGCTTGCTGTTCCCCTGCGCGCAACTGATTTCCGACCTCTCGCAGCACTTCACGCTCGAGCCCGAAGACGTGATCCTGATCGGTACGCCGGCGGGCTCGTCCGTGGTGGTACCCGGTGATGTGGTCGAGGTCGAGGTCGACGCGCCGGCGACGGCAGGGGCTCCGTCCTCGGGACGGTTGATCACGACCGTCGTCGAAGGCACCGACGAGTTCGATCCGCAGCTGGGATCCGGGCCCAGCGTCGATGACGTCCAACGCGCCGAGGCATGGGGGTCGCGCGAAGCCGCGGGCCTTGCCGTCGAGACGCGGACTCCGGCGCTCGGTGACGAGTTGCGCCGCAAACTGCTCGCCGCGCCCGTGGCGGGCTTGTCGCAGCAACTGCGCAAACGCGGCCTGAACAACGTATCGATCGACGGGGTGTCCGCGCTGGCGCCGGGCACCAAATTGGTGGGGACCGCGCGAACGCTGCGCTTCGTGCCCAACCGTGAGGACCTGTTCGCCGCTCACGGCGGCGGCTACAACGCCCAGAAGAAGGCCTTCGACGCCGTCGCACCCGGTGAGGTGATCGTCATCGAGGCTCGCGGGGAGACCGGATCCGGAACGCTGGGTGACATCTTGGCGCTCCGCGCAAAAACCCGTGGAGCGGCCGGTGTGGTCACCGATGGTGGCGTGCGCGATCGTGACGCGGTGGCAACCATCGGGCTGCCGGTGTTCGCGGCCGGCGCCCATCCGGCTGTGCTGGGTCGACGGCACGTGCCCTGGGACTTCGATCTGACCATCGCCTGCGGTGGAGCGACGGTGCAGCCCGGGGATGTCATCGTCGGCGACGGGGACGGGGTCATCGTCATTCCACCCGCGCTCGCCGAGGAGGTCGCCGACGCGGCGCTCGAACAAGAGATTCAGGACGGATGGGTGGCCGAGCAGGTCGCTGCCGGTCATCCTGTCGAAGAGCTGTTCCCACCAAACGCCGAATGGAAGCAGAGGTTCACCCAGTGGCGCGAGAATCAGTGAACGGCGCAGCGCGACAGAGCAAGTCGCAGCAGGCGTACCAGTGGATCAAGGAGCGCATCGCGCGCAACGAGTACACCGCCGGCTACCGGTTGGTCCTCGGCGCGATCGCCAAGGAACTCGGCATGAGCGTCGTCCCCGTGCGTGAAGCCATACGCCAGCTCGAGGCCGAGGGGTTTGTGACGTTCGAGCACAACGTGGGCGCCCAGGTCGCGATGGTCGACGAAGCACAGTACCGGGACAGCATGTTGGCCCTGAGCGTCCTGGAGGGCGCCACCACGGCCCTGGCCGCGCGTCGCTTGAGCGCCGACGATCTGCGCGAGGCGCGTGCGATCAACCGGCAGATGGTCGCAACGCTCGACCACTTTGATCCGTTGCTGTTCACCACGCTCAACCAGCAATTCCACGCGATCCTCTTCACCAAGTGCGTCAACGCCCGGATGGTTGCCCTGGTGCAGGCGGAATGGGCCCGTCTGGGCCACCTTCGCTCGTCGACGTTCTCGTTCGTGCCGGGCCGCGCACACGAATCTGTCTGCGAACACGACGCGATCGTCGATCTGATCGAAGCCGGCGCGCCGCTGGCAGAGATCGAGAACGCCGCACGCCGGCACCGCACCGCGACCCTCGACGCCTACATGGCTCACGAACACCCCGGTGACACCTTCGGCCTCCCGGCCTGAACCCGAACAGGAAGCAACAATGACCGAGACCGTGACCTCGCCCGCAGTCCGCCACATGCCCGCAGATCTGCCGGATCATCTGCAGCACTACATCGGCGGCAGCTTCGTCGACTCCCTCGACGGTGACACCTTCGATGTTCTCGACCCGGTATCCAACAAGACCTACGTCCAGGCCGCGGCCGGGAAGAAGGCCGACATCGACCGCGCGGTTGCCGCGGCACGGGTCGCCTTCACCGAGGGTCCGTGGCCGAAGATGTTGCCGCGCGAACGTTCCCGCGTCCTGCACCGCATCGCTGACATCGTCGAGTCACGCGACGCCCGGCTCGCAGAGCTCGAGTCCTTCGATTCCGGCCTGCCCATCACCCAGGCCCTCGGCCAAGCGCGTCGTGCAGCCGAGAACTTCCGCTTCTTCGCTGATCTGATCGTGGCTCAGGCCGATGACACCTACAAGGTGCCCGGCCGTCAGATCAACTACGTCAACCGCAAACCCATCGGAGTCGCGGGCCTGATCACGCCGTGGAACACCCCCTTCATGCTCGAGTCATGGAAACTGGGGCCCGCTCTGGCGACGGGCAACACCGTGGTCCTCAAGCCCGCCGAGTTCACTCCGCTCTCCGCCTCGCTGTGGGCGGGCATCTTCGAAGAGGCCGGCCTGCCCGACGGCGTGTTCAACCTCGTCAACGGATTTGGTGAGCACGCCGGAGACGCCTTGGTGAGACACCCTGATGTACCGCTGATCTCTTTCACCGGAGAGAGCAGCACCGGGCAGCTGATCTTCGCCAACGCGGCGCCGTTCCTCAAGGGCCTGTCCATGGAACTCGGCGGTAAGAGCCCGGCGATCGTGTTCGCCGACGCCGACCTCGACGCCGCGATCGACGCGACCATCTTCGGCGTCTTCTCGCTCAACGGGGAGCGGTGCACCGCCGGCAGCCGAATCCTGGTCCAACGATCCGTCTACGACGAGTTCGTCTCCCGCTACGCCGCCCAAGCTCAGCGGGTCGTCGTCGGCTACCCGCACGACCCGAAGACGGAAGTCGGAGCCCTCGTACACCCCGAGCACTACGCCAAGGTGCTGAGCTATGTCGAGATCGGCAAGACCGAGGGACGGCTGGTCGCCGGTGGCGGTCGACCCGACGGCCTCCCTGACGGAAACTTCGTCGCCCCCACCGTATTCGCCGACGTGCCACCCGACGCGAGGATCTTCCAAGAGGAGATCTTCGGCCCCGTCGTAGCCATCACCCCGTTCGACACCGACGAGGAGGCATTGGCTCTCGCCAACGGTGTGCGATACGGCCTTGCCGCCTACGTCTGGACCAACGATCTACAGCGGGCACACAATTTCGCCCAGTCGATCGAGGCGGGCATGGTCTGGCTGAACTCCAACAATGTGCGCGACCTGCGAACCCCGTTCGGAGGGGTCAAGGCCTCCGGTCTCGGCCATGAGGGCGGTTACCGGTCGATCGACTTCTACACCGACCAGCAAGCCGTCCACATCACGCTGGGCAAGGTGCACAACCCGACCTTCGGCAAGGCCTAAGCCGACACGCAGCCACGGGGCGATCCTCGCCTCAACGAACCACCCGTCAAACATCACCACCTTCGAGGAACAGATCCATGAGCACAACGCACCCCGGGCCGGTTGTCACCACGGAGAGCCCGATCACCGCCCGCGAGCACATCACCACTCCCACGTCTCCCCCACCTGACGTCTTACGTTGCGCGTACATGGAACTCGTGGTGACCGACCTCTCCCGGTCACGGGACTTCTACGTCGACGTCCTGGATCTGCACGTCACCGAAGAGGACGACAACACCGTCTATCTGCGCAGTCTGGAGGAGTTCATCCACCACAACCTCGTGCTGCGCCAGGGACCGGTAGCGGCCGTTGCCGCGTTCTCCTACCGCGTTCGCACGCCGCAAGACCTCGACAAGGCTGTCTCGTTCTACACCGAACTCGGCTGCCGGGTGGAACGCCGCGCCGAAGGGTTCACGAAGGGCATCGGCGATTCGGTGCGGGTGGAGGATCCACTCGGCTTCCCCTACGAATTCTTCTACGACGTCGACCATGTCGAGCGGCTCGCGTGGCGTTACGACCTGTACACACCAGGAGCACTCGTGCGTCTGGACCACTTCAATCAGGTGACGCCAGATGTCCCCAAAGCCGTTGCCTACATGGAGGATCTGGGTTTCCGTGTGACCGAGGACATCCAGGATGACGAAGGCACCGTCTATGCCGCGTGGATGCGGCGCAAGCCTACGGTCCACGACACGGCCATGACGGGCGGCGACGGACCCCGGATGCATCACGTCGCATTCGCCACTCACGAGAAGCACAACATCATCGCCATCTGCGACAAGATGGGCGCGCTGCGGATGTCAGACCGCATCGAACGCGGACCCGGTCGTCACGGGGTGTCCAACGCGTTCTACCTCTATGTGCGCGATCCCGACGGTCACCGAGTGGAGATCTACACCCAGGACTACTACACCGGTGACCCCGACAACCCGGTGGTCACCTGGGACGTACACGACAACCAACGCCGCGACTGGTGGGGCACTCCCGTGGTGCCCAGCTGGTACACCGACGCCTCGCTGGTGCTCGACCTCGACGGAAACCCCCAACCGGTGCGGGCTCGCACCGATGCGCGCGAAATGGACGTCACCATCGGCGCCGACGGCTTCTCCTACACCCGCAGTCCCGATGAAGACATGCCCGACTGGAAGAAGGGCGAGTACAAGCTCGGCGCCCAGTTGTAGTGAATCGCCCGACGTAATTGGAGGTCTGATGCTCGCTCCCGAGACCATAACGGCCATCGCCGACGAGTTGGCCGCTGCCGAGCGTGACCGTGTCACGGTGCCGCTGTTGACCCAGCGGTATCCGGACATGACGGTCGAGGATTCCTACGCCGTACAGAACGAATGGCGCCGTCGGGGGCTGGCGGCGGGCCGCCGTCTGGTCGGCCGCAAGATCGGACTGACGAGCAAAGTGATGCAGGCCGCGACCGGCATCACGGAGCCTGACTACGGCGCGATCTTCGACGACATGGTTTTCGACAACGGATCGGTGATCGAGCACGATCGCTTCTCCAACGTCCGGATCGAAGTCGAGCTGGCCTTCGTCCTGAAGGCCGCGATCGACGGGCCCAACGCCACCATTTTCGATGTGCTGCGTGCCACCGAGTACGTCGTGCCGGCGTTGGAGATCCTGAGCTCACGCATCGAGATGGCGGGGCGGACCATCGTCGACACCATCAGTGACAACGCCGCGATGGGCGGAATCGTCTACGGAGGCAACGCGGTCCACGTTGGCACGGTGGATCTGCGTTGGGTCTCGGCTCTGCTGTATCGCAACGAGACCATCGAGGAATCCGGGGTCGCAGCAGCGGTCCTCAATCACCCCGCCGCGGGCGTGGCGTGGCTGGCCAACAAGCTCGCCCAACACGGCGACCGTCTCGAGGCAGGTGAGGTGGTGCTCGCGGGGTCGTTCACGCGCCCGATGTGGGTGCACCCGGGTGACACCGTGCTCGCCGACTACGGACCGATGGGAACCATCTCATGTCGCTTCGTCTGACCGGCACTCTGCGCGATGCACTCGCCGGCGCCGACCGTGCCCTGTACGGAGGGTGGATCTGCATGGGCTCGGTGACATCGGCGGAGATCATGGCCGGTTCCGGTCTGGACTGGGTCTTGATCGACATGGAGCACGCACCCAACGGGCTGGAATCGGTTCTGGCACAGCTGCATGCAGTGTCCGGATACAGCGTGACCCCCGTGGTACGGGTACCCATCGGGGACCCGGTGATCATCAAGCAGGTGTTGGATCTCGGTGCGCAGACCGTCCTCGTGCCCATGGTTTCCACCGCCGAGCAGGCGCGTGCGGTTGCCGCGGCCGCCCAGTATCCACCCGTGGGCGTCCGGGGCGTGGGGAGTGCTCTGGCCCGCTCCGCTCGCTGGAATCGTGTCGAGGACTATCTGCCCGATGGCGCCCGACACGTGTCGGTCCTGGTACAGATCGAGACCTCCGTCGGGATCGACAACGCCCGCGCCATCGCGGAAACGCCTGGTATCGACGGTGTCTTCGTCGGCCCCAGCGATCTCGCCGCCTCGATGGGACTGATCGGACAGCAGACGCACCCGGAAGTGGTGGCACGGGTGGAGCAGGCGTTCACCCACGTGCGAGCTGCGGGAAAAGCTGTCGGCGTCAATGCCTTTGTGCCGGCTCAGGCCAAACAGTACGTCGAGGCCGGGGCTTCGTTCCTCCTCGTGGGGGCCGATGTCGCGCTTCTCGCTCGCGGATCCGAAACCCTCGCCGAACAATTCATCACGCATGCCGATCGGCGCAGACATGCCAGCTATTAGGGCCGCCGCCGTCCGCGCGTAGGCGTGTTCCACCAGTTCTGCTACAGCCAACGAATCGACCAAGGACGCATCATGACCATCACCTGCGACACACTCCTCGACCGGGTCGCTGACGCCAACGGCCAGCAGATCCTGGATCCGGCCACCGGACAACTCGTGGGAAAGGTGCGGTTTCGCACCGTCGACGAACTCGACTCTGCGATCGAGCGGGCACGCCTCGCGCAGCGCTCCTGGGCCGAGAGACGCGACGAGGACCGCGCGGCGGATCTACTCCGAGCCGCCGACGCGATCGACGCCGTCGCGGAACCGCTGGCCGAACTGCTGTCGCGCGAACAGGGTAAGCCGCTCAACGGACCCAACGCCCGTTTCGAAGTCGGCGCCTGCGCGAGCTGGTTACGCGCGACTGCCGCCACCACGCTGCCCGGCGAGGTTCTCCTCGACGACGACAGCGGTCACGCCGAACTGCACTATCGACCCATCGGGGTCGTCGGCGCCGTCGGTCCGTGGAACTGGCCCATGATGATCACGACATGGCAGATCGCACCCGCCCTCCGGATGGGCAACAGCGTCGTAGTAAAACCGTCGGAATACACGCCTTTGAGCGTGCTCGCCCTAGCGCACGTGATCAACCAGGCTCTGCCCGAGGACGTCTTGCAGGTGCTGCCCGGCGGAGGAGACCTCGGGCAGCGGCTGTCCAGTCACCCCGACGTCGGCAAGCTCATGTTCACGGGATCGACTACGACCGGTCAGGCGATCATCAAAGCCTCCGCCGACACGGTGAAGCGCTTGACGCTCGAACTGGGAGGCAATGACGCCGGTATCGTGTTACCAGACGTGGATCCGCGCGCGATCGCCGAGGATCTGTTCTGGGGCGCCTTCATCAACACCGGACAGACATGTGCGGCGTTGAAGCGCCTGTACGTGCACACCGACGTCTACGACGATGTGTGCGCCGCGCTGGTCGAGGTCGCCGCGAAGATGCCGATGGGTCGCGGCCTCGATGAGGCCAATGTTCTGGGCCCGCTGCAGAACAGGAAGCAGTTCGACATCGTGGCCAGGCTAGTGGAAGCGGCACGTCGCGCCGGCGCCACCGTCCTGATCGGCGGCGACCCTGACCATCAAGCCGTCGGCAACTTCTATCCGACGACGTTGGTGGCCGACATCGACAACACGAATCCCCTTGTCGTCGAGGAGCAGTTCGGCCCAGCCCTGCCCATCGTCCGGTACGACGACCTGGACCGCGCGATCACGATGGCCAACGATCTCGACACCGGCCTCGGCGCGTCGGTGTGGTCGGCGAACCCGGAGTCCGCGCGCACCGTGGCCACGCGGTTGCAGGCGGGCACCGTGTGGATCAACTCTCATGGCGGAGTACATCCGATGATTCCGTTCGGCGGAATCAAGAAGTCCGGCTACGGGCTGGAATTCGGTGTCGAGGGTTTGAAGGGAGTGTCGGTACCTCAGGTCATCAACGGCTGACCTAACCCATAGCAACCACGATCTCTCAACTCGGAGTCATCCATGTCGAACCTCGAAGCATCACCCTCCAGCAATAACCCCGGAGCACAACCAACTCCGCCGCACAACCCTGACCGAGCCGGGCTGCGGCCCGGCCGCCTAGGGGCCGGCGCGATCATCTTCTTCGTCGTCGCCGCAGTTGCGCCGATGGCTGCCCTCGTCGGTGCCTCGCCGATCGTGTTCTCCGCTCAGGGGCCGACGGCACCCATGGTGTACCTTCTCGCAGCACTGTTGTTCGCGGTGTTCTCAGTCGGTTACGTCGCCATGAGCCGCCACATCACCAACGCCGGTGGCTTCGTCGCCTACATCGCGCGAGGGCTCGGCTGCCGGGTGGCAACCGCCAGCGCTGCTTTGGCAATCCTGTTCTACGGTACCTTGCAAGCGGCTTTGTGGTCACAATTCTCGGTCTTCGCGCAATCGTTGCTCGCCGGAAAGCTGGGCGTGAACATCCCGCGCTGGGTCATTCTCTTCGGCACGCTCATCGTGGTCACCGGGCTCGTGGTGAAGGGAGTCGATCTGAGCCTGAAGGTGCTCGGCATCCTGGTGGCATTGGAGATCGGTGCGTTCGTGGTGCTGGACACCGCCATCATCTCGGGCGGTGGGGCGTCGGGGAACTCGCTGACCGCGTTCTCCCCGGCGGGACTCTTCGGCCCAGGCCTCGGCGTTGCGTTCCTGTTCGCATTCGCCTGCTTCACCGGGTTCGAGGCAACAGTGGTCTTCTCCGAAGAAGCCAAACAACCGCGTCGGACAATCCCCCGCGCCGTCTACGGCTCGATCGGTTTCATCGGCGGGTTCTATGCCCTGAGCGCGTGGGCCCTCGGGAACGCCGCAGGAAGCGATTCCGTGCAGGCCGCGGCGGCAGCTGATCCCGCCGGTTTCGTGTTCGCCATCGCCGAACGCGAGGTTGGTCCGTGGCTGAGCGCGGTGATGGAGATTCTCGTCGTCAGCAGCTTCATCGCGATGCTCATCGGTTTCCAGAACATGTTCGCGCGCTATGTCTTCGCTCTCGGACGCGCGCATGTTCTGCCGAGCCGTCTGGGTGACGCATCGCCCAGGTCAGGCAGCCCGACAGCGGCCGCGCTGTCGGTCAGTGCACTGCTGGCGGTGATCCTGGCGGGCTTCGAGCTCGCCGGCGCCGACCCGATATCGGTCACTTTCAGCTGGCTGCTGTCGTTGGGCACCGTCGCGCTCATTGCGATTCTGATCGCGACGTCGGTGGCGATCGTCACCTTCTTCATCCGTACCCGGCTGGAGCAGAATCCATGGGTCACGATCGTGGGTCCCGTGCTGGCCATCGCCGGCTTCGGATGCGTTGCCTACCTTGCGATCACGAACTACGACGTGCTGCTGGGTGGGCAGGGGGGCATTGCCAAATGGTTGTTGGTGTTGATTCCCGTACTCGCCGTGGCCGGGTATCTCTGGGCGATCGTGCGTCCCGGCATCGACTACGAAGCCGAACTCGTCTGATGCCGAGGGACTCTGAAGGACGCACGTAGATGACGGCCACCACGGACAAATCCGGTGTGGGCAAGGTCGCCGTCGTCACCGGCGGCGGCAGCGGTATCGGAGCGGCTAGTGCGAGCACCCTGGCCGATCGCGGCTGGACCGTCATCATCTGCGGTCGACGTCTCGGCGCACTGCAACAGGTCGCCAGGCATACCGGCGCTCACCCTGCGGCAGTCGATGTCACCGACCCTGAGGCGATCCGCTCCATGCTCGAAGACACCGTCACGCGATTCGGACGGCTCGACGGGTTGGTCCTCAATGCGGGTGTCAATCGGCCCGGACCGGTCGCTGCAATATCGGAACAGGACTGGGCGGCAACATTCGCGACCAATCTGACTGCGCCATTCCGTCTGCTTCACCACGCCGTTCCCCATCTCGTCGAGTCCCGGGGTGCGGTGGTCGGGGTGTCGTCACTGAGTGCGCTGCGGGCATCGGCAGGCACCCCTGCGTACAACACCTCCAAAGCGGGGTTGTCGATGCTCATCCAATCCGTGGCCGTGGACTACGGGCCGCAGGAGCTTCGCGCGAACGTCGTCTGCCCGGGGTGGACACGCACCGAGATGGCCGACGGGGAGATGGCCGAATTGGGCAGGCTGCGAGGCACTTCCGATGAGGCGGCCTACCGGCTTGCCACGGCCTGTCGCCGGTGCCCCGGCCGGCGCATGCGACCGAGGTGGCCGACGTCATCGCATGGTTGCTCTCGCCCTCCGCGTCCTATGTCAACGGCGCCGTGCTGCCGGTCGACGGTGGCCTCCAGGCGGTGGATCCCGGCACCATTGCCTTCGTCGATCATCTCACCGTCACACCGTCTGCGCCTGGCCTCTAGGTCAAAGACGTCTGTGCTGCTGGCCAATCGCGGCACAGTGCACAGGGCCGCTACACCTTGTCAGTCAGTCGCGACGGCAGCGTTGCTGTTGACGGCAAGGGCAAGGGCGTCGACGGCTTCGGCCACCTGGGCCTCGCTGATGGATCCGCAGATGTACTGGAGCATCAGCCCGTCGAGCGCCGCGAACAGCGCCAGATCCAAGCCATCCGCGGCGTGCGGAAGATTATGGAGTCTGCCCGCCGCGATCTTGTCCACGTACCTGCGATAGAGCTCTCGGACGATCGGTCGCAGCTCCGGGCGTCTGCGCGCCTCCAAGATCATCTCGTACTGGAACGTGGCGAGTTCCGGCTCAGACAATACGTTCTCTACCAGTGCGTTTCGAAAGACGGCCGGATCACTGGCGTATTCCGACAAGTCGGCACCCGCCATGGAGCGATCGACGCTCCATTCCAACGCCGCCGCCAAGAGGTTGTCCCGCGAGCCGAAGTGGTGGGCGATCAGCGTGTTGTTCACGCCCGCTTCCAGAGCGACCGCGCGAAATGTGAGACCGCGCAAGCCTTTTTCGGCCGCCACCTGCACAGCAGCATGGAGAAGGGCCTCCCGACCTTCCCCGTAATTCACACTTCTAGTCGCGCGCTTCACGGTCACAGCATAAGCACCCAGGACGCCTCGGCATATTGACCCTTGACAGGAAACTAAGCACTTGCTTAAGTGTGATTTAAGCAAGTGCTTAGGTGCGCAGTGGTCGAGACAACACTGTCTTCGGCGTCGTCCGCTCGTTGCACCGTCGATCCCACGAGGAGACAACATGAACACCCAGGAGCAGGGCTATGTGCCGACCGACGACTGGCCTGCCGTCGCCACCATGCTCGACGGATTCGGCGAGCCGAGCCTTCCCGCCAGTGCCGCACTGGAGGGGCCGGACATCGACATCGAGTTCGACAATGGCTGGGTGATCAGACACCGTTTCGAGGCCGGCCAGGTCACGTGGACGATCACGGCCGGGGACGGCGCAGGGGCGACCGGCACTCACCCATACCGAGCTGTTGAAGTCCGCGCCGGCATCTTCTTCGTCGATTTCGTCAAGGGCGAGGGCGCCGGCGCAAGCGACGTGTCGATGATCATCGACCGTGCCGACGGCAAGGTGACCGTCGCAGACTCGTCGTTCACCGACCGTAACGGGGCAATCCGCATGCGGACGGACTTCATCAACGGCCGCATCACCGGCGCCGGGCCCATCGAGCCCCGTCAGCCTTCCACCGCACTGGTCGGCAAGCGGATCTTCTACCGCTACAGTCCCACCGAGCAGTACGAGCACATCTATCTCAATGCCGGAACATTCGTGTGGCACTGCATCAACGGCGGCGAGGCGGGCCTCGCCGATGTCGATCCGATTCAGGTGTTCGAACTCGCCGACGGCATCGTGATCCTCCACTGGAGTGAGACGGTGATGCCCGTCGAGTCGATAGTCGTCATCGATCTCACCAACCGCCGCTCGATCGGTCGCATGTTTTGTTGGAACGGGCCGACCCTGGAGCCGGTACACCTGCCCTTCGACAGCAGGTTCACCGTCCTCAACGACACCTCCTACCCCGTCGACTGAACATTTCCGCTCCCGGCTGCCCAACCGTGACGGCCAGGTGGGCCGTGACCCCACGCACGGCAGGAAGGATTCTCCTATGTCACGCTTCGCAGCCGACGTCGTGGTCGTCGGTGGTGGATTTGCCGGTATCACCGCGGCGCGGGAGCTGACCCAGCGCGGCGCGTCGGTCATCGTGGTAGAGGCTCGTGACCGTCTCGGCGGGCGGACCTGGACACGGCCGAGCGCATTGGGTAAGTCGCTGGAAATCGGGGGAACATGGGTGCATTGGTCCCAGCCGCATGTCTGGGCGGAGGTCGAGCGTTTCGGTCTTCCGTTGACCAGCAGTCCCAGCCCCACCACGGCACTGTGGCGCGCGGGTGGTCAGGTCAGACGTGGCACTGCCGAGGAAATGTTCGCGCTGTTGGATCCTGGGATGTCGGCGGTGCTGGCGGGCTCTGCCGAGGTGTTCCCCAATCCTTTCCGGATCCACCCGGTCACCGACGCGGTGAAGTCGATCGATCACCTCACCATCGCGGAGAAGATCGAGGCGCTCGGCCTGGATGAGGAACAGCACGCGCTGGTCGAGGGCATGTGGGCGCTGAACTTCAGCGGGTCACCCACGGTGGCGGCCTACACCCAGGGATTGCGCTGGTGCGCGCTGACCGGCGGGAATTGGCGACTGCTGTTCGAGGCGTGCGCGACGTACAAGCTGGCCGGCGGAACGAAATCGTTGCTGGATGCAATCGCCGCGCAGAGCACTGCGCAGGTGCGGCTCAACTCGCGCGTCCGGGGCATCATCAGCGACACCGAGGGGGCTCGGGTGGAACTCAGCACCGGTGAAGTCCTGACCGCGCGACAGGTCGTGGTCACGCTGCCGTTGAACATCCTCAGCAGCATCGAGTTCGCGCCCGCTCTGCCATCGGCGCTGGCCGCCGTGGCGCGCGAGGGCCAGGCGTCCACGGGCTGCAAGGTATGGGTTCGTGTGAGGGGGTCAGTAGGCGCGGTGGCGGCGCTTGGCCCCAGTTCGTGCCCGTTGAACTTCTTCCAGTACGAAGGCGACCTCGACGACGACAGCTTGATCGTGGCGTTCGGCGCCGACGCGCGGAAGATAGACGTCACCGATCAACGCGCTGTCGAAACCGCGCTGCGCCAATGGATCCCCGATCTGGAGGTGGTGGCGGTCGATGGCCACGACTGGGTGGCTGACGCGTTGTCCGGCGAAACCTGGCCGATGCTGCGGCCCAACCAACTCGAAGCCGTTCACAACGCAACGCGGTCGGCTCGCGGGCGGGTGCGCCTTGCCGGTTCTGACTATGCCGAAGGTTGGGCCGGATTCATCGACGGGGCCATCGAGAGTGGCAAGAAGGTGGCCGTAGAGACACTGGCAGCGCTGCACCACTGAACCGCCGGCGATGGGAGTCTCGTCGTCCATGGCCGATGTCCAGTGCAATCAGTTGTCCCGAACTGGATCCGCCGGCACAGCGTGCAGTGGAACTTGACGCGTCGAATTCAGCTGACGAAGTGGTGTTGCCCTGGCTCCGCGAATGGATGAACTCCGCACGAACCTAACGCGGTGTCCTCGCGATGATGGCGGCCGCCCACACTGCTCCCGCCCGGAGCCGGAGCCGAAGGCATGGCGTGAGCCGATCGAAGTACTACCGCCCCTTTTACTGTAGGTTCTGACGGCCCGTTGCATTTCACACGCGGCTGACCTGGGCCTTTATGAACTGTCACACGACAGTAGCCCCGAGCTTTGTCTCACCGACTACCTCATTTCCCAGTGGTCATCTTCCCGGCCACTGCCTGTCCACCTGTTCCGACCACCGAGACGGCAGGGGCGACGCAGTCGATTCGCCACAGTGACGAAGTCTGTCGTCAGGGCGAGGCGCCATCCCCGACCCCGCCATCCGCGCCGAAACCCGCACCCCCCGACGGGCACCCGTCTCCGCTGAGATCTGCGCGTCCTGTGCGAAGGCGCTGTCGACGTCGGTCCGTCGGCCAGGAACAGCGGTGCGGCCACTGTGATCGGCGTGAAGTCGACGAGCCCTCCGGCGAGTGCGGCGATGACGCTTCTGACGGACACGACATTCCGCCCGGGTGTGCGGATCAGTGGTGGAAGAGCAGGGCCGACGTGTCTCCGCCGAACGGCTGCTGCAGCGCCGCGGCGTTCAGCGCCGACTGTCCCGGCGTCGCCACGTAGGAGGGGGTGATCGCGCCCTGGGTCGCGGACGAGGAGTCCTGAGCCAATGCGGAGGGAGCGAACCCGATTGCAGCTGCCGCTGCGGCAACGACCACCGGGGCCATGTAGCGAATCTTCACAATCTATTCCTCTCTAGTGCCGAGTCTCGTGGGCCGATCTCGGCGTAACCTGTTGACACCTTTGAGATTGCCCCTCGCAGGACGTCGTTTCATTGCTGCCACCGGCCAAGATCGGGGAGGGCTGGCGCCCACATCGCACTACCGGGTAGCACGTAGTGCGCCGCGGAATGCCGGCGGCGAAGTCCTTCCGCCTCATGTAACTGCCTTTGGCGTTCACTGCCGCGGCCACCGATCCTCCGCCCACGCTGGGCAGCTTCTCGATGGCTGGGTATAACTCGAGGTACTCCTGTCCCTTCATTCCGACGCCCCCGTCATCAATGGGCATGATCGATATGCGGGAGCCTTTGAGGCCATCGAGGTAGGCAAGTTCCCAGGGCATCCATTCAGACGACGATGAGGACGCAGATGTCTTGAATACCAACGATTTACATTGCTTCATTCGTTTGCGCAACAGATCTGCAGTTGCTGCGGAGATCCTTGATCGATCTAGTTCCTTGCCGTCAACCAGGCGGCTCGGCGTCGGTGACGCGCGGCGCGTATCGACACTCCGACACCATTTCTCGTCGCAACAACGCGTGCTCAGCACATCGGCAGCCGCATTCACGGTGCAGTTACGCGGTGCCGTTGCCCTTCATGCGGATGTGAGCACCGCCGGCGAGAGCCGTGTGGGGTTGGCCCTCTGCCCACTCTCAATTTATGGCAGATAGGGGGCCTTGCCGCAAGCCCCCCGATATGCCGCACAATCCTCGGACCGCGAAACAACGATGGAAGGGATGTTGTGAACAGCACGCCAAAACCCTTTGAAGTCCACGAATCAGGCGCCTATCTTCACGGCACCAAAGCAGACCTGGCGGTGGGCGATCGGCTGGTACCGGGGCATCGGTCGAATTACGACCAAGCGCGGGTCATGAACCACGTCTACGTCACCCAAACGCTGGACGCGGCGGTATGGGGTGCCGAACTGGCGGCGGGCGAAGGCCGCTGCAGGATATACATCGTGGAACCGGAAGGGGAGTTGGAGGATGACCCGAACGTCACGGACAAGAAGCTCCCCGGAAACCCGACGCGTTCCTACCGCACGCGGCAGCCCGTGAAGATTATTGGGAGCTGACCGACTGGGTGGGGCATACGCCCGAACAGCTTCAAGCGATGCGTGATGGCCTGGCCGACCTTCGGCGGCGTGGACTCGATGTCATCTACGACTGATGGTGGCACCGGCTGTTTGGGGGGTGGCGGAGGCATGACGCGGACGCGTGGACGCAGCTGGCGCGGTTGTGCGCACGGCGCCGCCGGCCGTGCCGCCCGAGGGTGTTCGGGGGCCGCGCCAGGCAACCGGCGCAACGCCGGAACTCGGTTGTTGGAAGCCGCCGATCTGCTGTTCGAGCAGCTCGGCCAGCCGTAGTGGAGTGCGGTCCTCAAACATAGGACCGATGAGCTGCACCCCTACCGGCAATCCCTCGGCGGATCGGCCCGCAGGTATGGCGGTAGCGGGCAGGCCGGGCATCGTTGCCAGACCAGCCCACACGAGTTGGTCGATGAACGCGTAGTCGACGCCGTCGATGTCGATCCGGCATCCCAACAGATCTGGGTTGGGGTCGTGCGGGAACGCGGGAGTCGGCGTGATCGGACACACCACGGCATCGAACTCGCCGAACAGCTGCCGCCAGCCATGCCGATGGATCTCGCGACGGTGGGTCACCTCGATCCAGTCGCGATGGCTCAAGACCATTCCGCGCAGCCGCGCCGCGTTCAAACTGTCGTCCTCCGCGCTCAAAAGCGCAACGCGGGTGCGCAAGATGTCGTATCCGTCAATGGGGAAGCGCGCCACCGAACCGGAGAACAGCAGGAGCGTGAACAGCGAGGCGGCTTCGGCCAGATCGGGTAACAGCGAGCTGTGCCGTTCAACCCAGGCACCACTGGAGACGAGTGCGTCGGCCACCCGATTGACACCGGCACGCACCGCGTTTCCGGTTGCAATACACGGATGCTCCTCGAGGACCAGTACTCGGAAGTCCCCGAGTACCTCGTGGCGCGGGGGTGGCAGCGACACCGTGTGTGCCACACCGTGTGTCAGTGGGTCGGGTCCGGCCATCACGTCGAGCAGGAGTGTGAGGTCACCGGGAGCGCGCGCCATCGGACCGACGACGGCGAGGTCGGAGTCGGCCGGTAGTGCCGGCGCTCGGGGCGGGGTCATACCGCGCATGGCCGCCAGTCCGAGTGTCGGTTTGTGTCCGTAGACACCGCAGAAGTGCGCGGGCGTGCGCAGTGAGCCGGCGAGGTCGGATCCGATGGACAGCGCACCGAACCCGGACGCCAGCGCGGCCGCCGACCCGCCCGACGATCCGCCCGCCGTCCGACCGTGGTCCCACGGATTGTTGGTCACGCCGTGCAGCTCGTTGCGAGTCTGCAAACCTTGCAGCCCCATCGGCACGTTCGTCTTGCCCAGCACCACCGCGCCGGCGGCCTTGAGCCGCGACACTTGGACAGCGTCTTCGGACGGCACGAACCCACGGTTCTCCGGCCGGCCCCAGGTCGTGGGTAGCCCGGCCACGCTGTAGGACTCCTTGACCGTCACCGGAATGCCCAGCAACGCACGATCTTCACCACGCGCACGGGCTTGGTCGGCGAGCCGGGCAGCGTGCCGCGCCCGATCGAAGTCCCGCACGCAGATCGCGTTGATCGCTCGGTCGTGCCGCTCAATTTCCGCGATCGCGGCCTCGGTCAATTCCACCGAGGACACCTCACCAGCGCGCAACGCGACCGTTAGCTGTGCGGCCGACAGAAAATTCCATCCCATGAATCGGACGCTAACGACCCATCTCGGCAGCCATAAAATCCCGCTTCCCGCAACAGAAAGTCCGCCGAGATGGATGGTCAGACCCGGGGAGCTCGTATTCCGCCACACACGCTCACTTGGCGGCATCGGCATTCTGCAAGGTCTAGCGTGGACGCAATGGGTTTGTTCAGCCATGAGGAGTTCCGGGGCCCGGACGAGGGCGTTGGTGGCGGCGCTGGTGGTGGGTCCGTTGAGAGGGCTCGCGGTAGGGAAGTTGACGAATTCGGGTCGGAGCATCCCGTGGTCGTTGGTCCGGGGTTACCGCCCGAGGATGGTTCGTGCGGTCAGTTCGCCGTACAGTTTCACGTGTCGACGTCCATGCTGATCGGGTTGAAACGTATTGCGGATATGCGCGGGGTCAGCGTGCCAGAGGTGTGCCGTCAGGTCATCGGTGTGTTTGTTGCCCAGCAGGAGGGCGAATTGGGTGCGCTGCTCACCGCTGAGGCCGAGGTCGCGGACTACCGGCCGAGTTTGGGTGAGGCATAGGCGCACCCTGCCGGGTGGATTGCTCGGAGAGGCGCGCTTGACGGCGCACGGCGCGCGATCTCAACGCCTTGACAACGATCCTCTCGGATCTAAAGAGATGAGATTGATCAGTTCCTGTCTCGCAGCGAGTTGCATTGGGGTCGGGTGCGGCGAAGTTGGTAGACCGAAACAACTACTGGATCAAGCACTCGGCGAGGACTGACCTCTTCCGGGTTTCATCGCCCGGGTTTGGCGTGGGGGTGCGACAGCGCCACAAGCCCTCGACGCGCCCGAGGGCCCTTTTCCAACCTCCTTCGTCACTGCGGCCACCGTCGGCCGAAGGCGTTGCGCCACAAGAAACGCCACGACAGGCATGAGCCCGAGCAGCGCGCCCACCAATAACCGCGAAAGCCCTGCGCGGTCGAGCACCACGCTGCCCAGCAACGAGCCTGCGCTGATGCCAACTTGGAACGCCAGGACAAACAGCGCCGACGCCATTACCTCGGCGCGCGGGCTACTACGCAGCGCCGCACTCTGCATCGTCGGCGCCACGCAGGCCTGCGCTGCGCCCCAGAGGATCACGCCGAGGAAGAACACCATCGTCGGCGGAGCCAGGGCGAGCACGCCGAATGCCACCGCCAGTCCGGTCACCGTCAGCCCCAATGCGCGGTGGGGATTGCGGTCGATCTGCGTTCCGATCCCGGCAACAGCAACCAAGCCCGCCGCGCCGAACGCAAGCTGCAATCCGCCAAGTGACCAGGAGTGAAAGCCATACGGCTGCGCTATGACTGCGAAGAATGTGAACGGTGCATAGCTGGCAGTGACCACCACAACCGTGAGAACACAGACCCTGGTGACGGGCAGCAGCCAAGAAGCGTCTTGGGGTGCCTGATCCGTCGTTTCTTCGCTCGGTTGCACGTCGGACCAGACCGCCCACAACAGCACGGCAAGCAGCATTGCCGACACCGCCGTTGCGCCCGCCGCAGCGCGCCACCCAATCCACGACGCGAGCCCCGTCATCAGCGGTGCACCCCCTACCAACGCGGCCGAGCCTCCGAGAAAGACCTGGGCGGTCGCCCGTCCCTGCCGGTTCTTGGGCACCAGCGACACCGCGACGATCGGCACGGTCGACCACAGCAGTCCGTGGGGTATCGCGGCGATCGCCCTGGCCGCCAACGCAGAGGGAAGGTTCGGCGCAATCGCGAGTGCTGCCTGCGACACCGCGAGCACAACAAGGGCTCCGACGAGCACGACGCGACGGTCGAGGCGCCGTGTCAGCGTGACAGTTGGCAGGATCGCAACCCCCGCGACCAGGGCGTACGCGGTAAGCATCCGACCGGCATTGGATTCGGTGGTATGCAGATCCCGCGTCATATCGGTGAGTACGCCGATCGGGAACATCTCGGCCGTGAGGTACACGAATAGTGCTGCCGACAACACTGTTGTCTGCAACAGGGCGGGCGCCTTCACAGATCGCGTGCGCGGAGGAACTCGCCGATGTCGTCGATCCACGCCGCTGCCTCGTCGGGGGTGAAGATGTGCCCGGCGTCCGGATACTCAATCACCGTCGCGCCCGGTATCGCCGCAGCCAACTGGCGAGTCGACTCGGGAAGCACGATGCGGTCCTGCCCACCGACGAAAACGACTGTCGGCAAGGCAAGTTCGCGGCACACGTCAAGCGTGTCGACCGATGCCGCCAATCGCGCCTGGTTCACCCCGCCGTTGGGATAGTTGTCCTGCGTCATCGTGACAGCCGCGTCGGCGGCTGCCCGGTCAAGACTCCCGAGCACCGCCGGGGACGACAGGCTCACCAGGTAACCGGCGAGTGCCTGACGATCACCGCTCGCCGCCAACGCGGTCCACGTGTCGACCACCAGTCGCAATTGCTGATCGACGCGCGCGAACCCGACGGTAAGGAGCAGTCCGCTCACCCGGTTCGGATGGCGCGCGGCGGCCGACACAGCAACCGCTGTCCCCAACGACAAGCCCAGAATCGGGAACGTCTCGAACCCGGCGTCGACCGCCGCCCCGACCAACGAGTCAGCGAGGACACCGAGATCCAGCAACCCTGCGCCTTCGGGCGTGGCACCCGATCCGGGGTAATTCATGCCGACAAGCGTGCGGGTGCCGGACATCGCTTCGATCACTTGTCCGAAGTTGGCGTTGACACTCCCCCCGGCCCCGTGGGCGAGCACGAGTGGCGAGCCTGTTCCGGTCCGGATGATGTCGGGATCTGCGACGAGGTGGGGGCCTGGCATAACCTGGACGCTAAACCTTCACACCCGCGTGAAGGTCAAGCGCTTGGGGCGGCGGTCACACCAGGAGGGTCATGCGAATCGGCGAACTCGCGCAACGTTGCAACGTGTCCACCAGGTCGTTGCGCTATTACGAGGAGCAGCAGCTGC